>JBNLBT010000003.1:0-6012 GCA_050303435.1 Marinicellaceae bacterium | reverse complement strand
CGATTTTTCACTGAAAGCAAAAACGTGTGCATCAAATACTGAGTCGTTGTCGCTCGATGTGCGGGGATCAAACCGATCTGAAGATTTGAATGTAAACAATTGTCAACAGTGACCTTTCACCTATTGGCATTTGGCGGAAAACGCTTACACTGTGATCATTGCAGAGAACAACTGCATGAGATCGAATTCTTGACGTACGTTGTTCTTAGTAGTATGCTGGGTTGACCTGGTAACACAGGCACCCACACCAATTCGGTCAGTTGATCATTCCTCTTGCTGAACCGATGGGGGTTGCGAGGATTATCCTCCCTTAACGCTTTTAACTCTCTTTTGATTTTCGCAACCCCACCTCTACTCAAACCGGCCCCGCCGGTTTTATTTTTTTCTGCCGTAAAAAACTCACCGCGTCGAAATCACGACCAAACGGATTCCAGCAAGGCCTGATACTGCCCGGCCACCTGCGCCGGTGGGGTTAAATCTTCGGCGCTTTCGCCCGGCCAGACCCGCGCGCGCAGCGCGGTGGGCATCGGCGGTGGGGTCAAACAGCGCACCGCAACGCCCTGGTTTTCCAACTCCTGATCGAGCATGGCCGCGCATTGACGCAGCGCCGCCTTGCCTGCGCCGTAACTGCCCCAATAGGCTTTTTGGGTCAGTTGCATGTCGTCCAGGGTGAACACCACCGCGCCGCGCGCTTTGATCAGCAGCGGCAGCAAGGCGCGGGTCAGAAACACCGGTGAATTGACGTTGACCTGCATTTCCTTGAGCCAGCGGGTGGCTTCGTATTGCTGCATCGGCGTCAAGCCGGAAAACGCCACCGCGGTGTGAATCAGTCCGTGCAACTGCCCCACATGCGTTTGCAGGCGTTCAGCCAGTTCGGCAAACTCATTGGGTCCGGCGCCAAGCAGATCCATCGGGTAAATCAAAGGTTCTGGCAAGCCGTCCTCAATCAATGCATCGCACAAGCGGTTCAGGTGGCGCGGGTTTTTGTCGCTGATCACCAGTTCGGCCCCCAGCGCCGAGAAATGGCGCACCAGCGCTTCGCCCAAGCCGCCGCAGGCGCCGGTGATGAGCAGTGTTTTGTTTTTGAAGGGGGGCGTGTTTTCTGACATTCTCAATCAATCCGCGGGCTCAGTCCCGATGCAAAACTGGCCCGATTGTATACGCTTCGGGGGCAATTTACACCCGCTAATTGTTCGGGCAAAACCGCTGGGCTGCCGCGTGCGCGGGCGCGTCCACTTTGCGCAGCGGTCGCGCTGCGGCTGTGATTGGCCCTGACCGCGGTCTGGCCCGCGCAAAGGCGCCATTGCACACGGGCGCAGTGTGCCCCGGGGCCGCGCTGCGACAAAATGCTGTGTTTTACGAAAGATGTGCTATGATAAATCGCTTTTTGGGAATAACGCGTCATCCGATCGCGCCTCGCGCGGGCGCACGGCGCGTTGCGCTGCAGTCACTGATCAGACTGATTTCAGTCAATATAATGCATGAGTCAAAACACCGCGTCTTCACTTGAACAATCCACCGCCAATCTGACCCCTGAGGTGCTCAATCACCCGGCCGGTCTGTTCGTGCTGTTTTTCACCGAAATGTGGGAGCGCTTCAGCTACTACGGCATGCGCGCCCTGTTGACCCTGTTTCTGGTCGCGTCCGTCGCCGACGGGGGCATGGGCTGGTCGCGCGAGCACGCCGGCATTCTGTACGCTTTTTACACCGGGCTGGTGTATTTCACCCCGATCATTGGCGGCTTTCTGGCCGACCGCTTTTTCGGCTACCGCAACTGCGTCATGGCCGGTGCAGTGTTGATGACGTTGGGACACGTGTCACTGGCGCTCAATCTGACGCCGATGTTTTTTGTCGGTCTGACCCTGCTGGTGCTCGGCAACGGCCTGTTCAAACCCAACATTTCTTCCATGGTCGGCCAGCTGTACACAGACAACAGCAAAAAAGACTCGGCCTTTACGATTTTTTACATGGGCGTCAACGGCGGCGCCTTTTTTGGTTTCATGCTGTGCGGTTTCATCGGCGAAACCGTCGGTTGGCACTACGGCTTCGGCCTGGCCGGGGTGTTCATGCTGCTGGGCATGCTGCAATTCAAATACGCGCAACGCATTTTCCCCGACCTCAGCGACCGACCGAAAGCGGGCACAGACAGCGCCGAGGCGCAGGTCCCGGAGAAAAAACCCGCGCCGTTCAGTGCGGTGGAAAAAGACCGCATCTGGGTGATCGCCATCTTTTCCATTTCAGTGATTGCATTTTTCTGGGCGTTTGAACAGCAGGGCAGTTCCATGACCATTTTTGCCCGCGATTACACGGATCGATCGCTCAGCGGTCTGTCGGCGTCGCTGTTCATCTGGATCAATTTCCTGCTCACCCTGGCGCCGCTGCTGGTGATCAGCTGGCTGCTGTTGCTGCTGGTGCGCCGCACGCATGCGGTGATTCCCGTCTCCAACAACATCCTGATGTTCAGCTTTGCGCTGATCTGGTCTTTGATCCTGTGGAAAATATTCAAGGAATTCACCGCCGGCGACTCCATTGAAGTACCGGCCTCCTGGTTCGGCAGCCTCAATGCGGTGTTCATCATCACCCTGGCGCCGTTGATTTCGCGCGTCTGGACCACCCGCTTCAATCCGCCCGGGCCGGTGAAATTTGCCCTGGGCCTGGCGCTGCTGGGCGTCGGATTTGGCTTCATGGCCTACGGCGCCGCCGGCATTCAGGCCGGCGCCGACGCCGCGTCGGTGTCGATGTTCTGGCTCATCGCCGCGTACTTTTTTCACACCGTCGGTGAACTGTGTCTGTCGCCGGTGGGCTTGTCCTACGTCAGCAAACTGGCCCCGGCGCGTCTGGTCGGCCTGATGTTCGGCGTCTGGTATCTGGCCTTTTTCGTGGCCAACCTGCTGGCCGGTTTCACCGCCAGCACCATCGATTCGTTCAATGCCGAGCATTCCCTGTCAACCTTCTTCCTGCTGTTCACCGCCATCCCGATCGGTGTGGGGCTGCTGATGTTGCTGTTGACCCCGTTCATACGCAGAAAAATGCACGGCATCCATTGATTAATTAAAAGAGGAGCTTTTATGAGTACAACAACAACCCAGTCCAATGCCTTCGACAACGGCGATCTGTTGTGGGGACACCCCAAAGGGCTGTACGTGTGTTTCGCCACCGAGCTGTGGGAACGCTTTTCGTTTTATGGCATGAAATACCTGCTGTTGCTGTATTTAACTAAGTACCATTTGTTTTCCGATGCCGGCGGCCTGGAAGTGCTGGGCGCATACGCCGGTCTGGTTTACGCCCTGCCGGTGCTCGGTGGCCTGTTGGCCGACCGCTACCTGGGCATGCGCAAAGCGGTCATTTTTGGCGGCATACTGCTGGTCTTCGGTCACCTGTTGATGGCGGTGGAAGGCACGCAGGCGGCGCTGGTCAATGGCGAGGTGGTGCGCGATCAATTCGCCATCAATGTGTTTTATCTGGCGCTGTCGCTGATTGTGGTCGGGGTGGGCTTTCTCAAACCCAACATCTCCACCATCGTCGGCAAACTGTATCCGGACAACGATCCGCGCAGGGATTCGGGTTTCACTTTGTTTTATCAGGGCATCAACATTGGGTCCTTTGTGGCCACTGTGCTGTGCGCCTGGCTGGGTGAAACCTACGGCTGGGGTTACGGCTTTGGTGCCGCCGGTCTGGGCATGTTGCTGGGCCTTTTGACATTCATTAAAGGCCAGAAATATCTGTACGGTCACGCCGAACCCAACAACCCGGCGGTGTTAAAAGAGCCGTTCATCGGCCCGCTGAACAAGGAATGGGGCATTTACCTGTGTTCTCTGCTGTCTCTGGGCGTGGTGTGGTTTCTGGTGCAAAAAATTTCCGTGGTGTTCTTCACCCAGAACGTGTTCTTGTTGCTGGCCATTGTCGGGCTGGTGTTTTATTCCATGTTCTATCGCAACGAAGGCGTCGACAAGTCTCTGGCGAAGATCTTCTCCGTGGTCATCGTGGCCTTCGGTCTGATCGGCATGTGGACCTTCACCGCCGATCATTTCCACGACTCATTCTTTGCCCACGCACCGGGCATGGCCACTTTGATGCCCTACCTGAATTATCTGGCCTGGACCCTGGTCGGACTGCTGGCCGGATTCATTATTTATGGTTTCACACAAACCAAAAATGAAGCCTATTCAAGAATGGTTGTGCTGCTTTTGCTGATCGTGTCCACCATCGTCTTCTGGGCCCTGTTTGAGCAATCGGCCGGTTCCATGACCCTGTTCGCCGACCGCGTGGTCGATCGCAAAATCATCAACGCCTCTCTGTCGTCGGGCGATGCCTGGAAATTCTACGTCTTCAGTGCCGGCCTGCTGCTGCTGTCCGCCTGGGGCTTTTTCTCGGCCAACAAATACCGTTCAATGCACGCCATCACACACAAAGTCATCTGGCTGCCGGGGTTGTTACTGGTGCTCCTGGCCGCGCCGTTGGCCTGGGTTTACGCCAATTTCAATGACAGCCTGCAATGGACCTTGAACTTTTCATATCTGGGCGTATTCATCTTGCTGCTGGTGGCGGTCATCGTGGCCATTGCCATGGCCTTCATTCTGATCGGCTTCTTTTATCGCCGCGACAAAAGCAATCAGGTGGGCCTGAATGACGCGGTGGCCTCGGCCACCAGCATCAGCATTGTCTCCACCACATTCCTGCTGTTGTCCGCGGTGGCGTTCTATTACGGCTATTCGCACTACGCCCAGCTGGGCGCCGGCGAACTGAAACCCTTTGTGTGGGAACCCACCGCCGGCCAGTTCGGTTCTTTGAATGCCATGTTCATCATCATGTTGGCGCCGGTGTTTGCCGCCTTGTGGGTCAAGCTGGGCAAAGCCAGTCTGGATCCGTCCGTGCCGGTTAAATTCAGTCTCGGTCTGATTCAGGTGGGTCTGGGTTTCGGCGCGCTGTTGATTGGCGCCTTGACGCCGGACGCCGCCGGCAAAGTGGCGTGGGTGTGGCTGATGCTGGCGTATCTGTTGCACACCACCGGTGAGTTGTGTCTGTCACCAGTCGGCTTGTCGGCGGTGACCAAACTGTCGATCAAGAGCACGGTCGGCCTGGTCATGGGTGCCTGGTTCCTGGCCACCGCGCTGTCTGAGGTGGTCGCCACCATGCTGGCGCGCATCGCCGCACTTGACACCGAGGAGCTGAACACATTGACCATCACCGAGCAACTCGGCAAATACAATGAGCTGTGGACCACGCTGTTGTACCTGGGCGCCGGGTTCGGTTTGTTTATGCTGATCATCTCGCCATTCTTGAAAAAAGGCATGAAGGGCATACATTGATCGCATGCCGATTTATTGCTACCAGTTGAAAAGTCCCGACAGCGGCGGTTGTGAACACTGCCGCGCGGGCTTTGATGCATTGCAAAAACTCATCGACGCGCCGCTGCACGCCTGCCCGGAATGCGGCGCGGCGGTGGTGCGCGTGATCGCTGCTCCGAACGTGGTCAGCGGCCAGGCGCATCTGTTGAAGACCGACAACATCGGCAAAAAAGGCTTCACCCAATACCGCAAGGTCGGCAAAGGGGTGTATGAAAAAACCACCGGCAAAGGGCCGGACTACATTTCCGGCGATTAGGCGCATGGACGCATTGAACATCGCCGTCATCACCGTCAGCGACAGCCGCACGGCCGCCAACGACAGTTCCGGCGATTACCTGTGCCAGGCATTGAACGAAGCCGGCCACCGCCTGGCTGAGCGCCATCTGATTGCCGACGATGTATACCTGATTCGCAAAGTGCTCTCGGCGCTGATTTACGACCCCGAGGTGCACGCCGTGCTGATCACCGGTGGCACCGGTTTTTCCGGCCGCGACACCACGCCGGAAGCCGTGCAGCCCTTGTTTGACAAACGCATCGATGGGTTTGGAGAGCTGTTTCGCGCCCTCTCGCATCAGGAGATCGGCTCTTCCACCATCCAGTCCCGCGCCTTGGCCGGCTGGGCCAACCGCACTGTGATTTTTTGCCTGCCGGGTTCCACCGGCGC
>JBNLBT010000002.1:41267-109886 GCA_050303435.1 Marinicellaceae bacterium | reverse complement strand
TCGATGAACGCCTGTTCCAGCTCCACTTCACCGTCTTCACCATCGCCTGATAGGGCGTGTTCCAGTTCCAGCTCAGAATAGAACCGCGTGCGATCGCTGAAATCGTAGCCGGCGAACAGCACGAAACGGTGAAAATCGATTTTGTTGCCGGCGTCGACGTTGTTGTAGTGCAATTCGCCGTAGCCGCCGAGCTTGACGCCACGCGCGGCGCCATCGCCGGCACTCGCTTCGACCTGGTCGGCCACCATCGCCAGGGCTTCCTGCTGGCTCTGCACTTCAACCCGGCTGTCTGCCAACGCCTCACTTTGCGCATCCAGCCGCGCCTGCAGGGCATCGATGGTTTTTTGTTGCTGTTGTATAATGGCCCACATTTCTTCCATGCTGGGCGTTTGACCGGTTTGCGCGCCCGCCGTTGCGGTCAGAATGACCCCCAGGCAGGTCCATGCGATGTGCTTTTTCATGCGTTGTTTCCAGTTGGACGGGTTTTAAAGAGTTGCGAATTATAATGATAATGCGAATGATTATCAATGTGTTTCTTGTTTCGATTGTGCTCTGCCTGAGCGCCTGCCGCGCGCCCCGGGAAAGCAGCGCAACCCTGATCAATCGCACGCATTTCATCTTTGGCACACTGGTCGAGATCAGTGTGTGGGCGAAGGCCGATGAACGCACCGAAGCCGCGCTGGCCGAAGTTGAGCAGGCGCTGAACGACATGCACCATCAGTGGCACGCCTGGAAACCCGGCCGGCTGGCGCAGATCAACCGCGCATTGCGCGCCGGGGAAGCGGTGCAACTGCGCGCCGATGAAGCGGCGTTCATACAGCGCGCACAGGCCCTGTCGCTGCAGTCCGGCGGGCATTTCAATCCGGCCATCGGCGAATTGATTCATCTGTGGGGCTTCCACAGCGATGAATTTCCGATCGCCGCGCCACCGCCCGAGCGCGCGCAGATTGAAGCGTTTGTGCAGCAGCGCCCCGACATGCGGGATCTGCACTTTGACGGCGCGCAGCTGCGCAGCAGCCATGCCCGCATCTGGCTGGATTTCGGCGGCATCGCCAAAGGCCTGGCGGTCGACCGCGCCTGTGAAATTCTACAGAGGCACGGCCTGCACAACGCCATCGTCAACGCCGGCGGCGATTTGCGCAGCATTGGCCGCAAAGGCACCCAGGACTGGCGCATCGCGATCCGATCTCCGGTGGGCGACGGCGTGCTGGCGTCCCTGCAGGTGCGCGGCGATGAGGCGATTTTCACCTCCGGCAACTATCAGCGCTACAAACAACACAACGGCCAGCGCTATGCGCACATTCTGGACCCCGCCAGCGGCTGGCCGGTGCAACAAATTATTTCGGCCACAGTCATCGCGGCCGACGGCGTCAGCGCAGACGCCGCGGCCACCGCACTGATCGTTGCCGGCACGGAACACTGGCGGGCGGTGGCCCATGCGATGGGCATTGAACAAGCCCTGCTGATCGACAGCGACAACCGCTGTCACGCCACCGCCGCGATGCACCGCCGTTTGCAACCGGCCGATCTGCCCTGCGCGCTGGACGATGCCGATACCCAAGCAGCGCGGAATCCTCTACAATGACCGGCATGAAAGTGCTCGGCATTGAAAGTTCCTGCGATGAAACCGGCATCGCCATCTACGACACCGAACGCGGTCTGCTCGGCGAGGCGCTGTACAGCCAGATTGATTTGCACAAACCCTACGGCGGGGTGGTGCCGGAACTGGCTTCACGGGACCATGTGCGCAAAGTGGTGCCGCTGATCCGGCGCTGCTGCGCGGAGGCAAATCTGGCGCTGCACGATCTCGACGGCGTGGCCTACACCGCCGGCCCGGGTTTGATCGGCGCGCTGCTGGTGGGCGCCTGCGTGGGCCGCTCTCTGGCCTGGGCGCTGAATCTGCCGGCCATTGAAGTGCACCACATGGAAGGCCATCTGCTGGCACCGCTGCTGGCCGATGAACAACCCGACTATCCGTTTGTCTGCCTGCTGGTGTCCGGCGGCCACACCCAGCTGGTGGACGTGGCCGGGCTCGGCGACTATCGCCTGCTCGGAGAATCCCTGGACGACGCCGCCGGCGAAGCCTTCGACAAAACCGCCAAACTGCTTGGCCTGCCCTACCCGGGCGGACGCCACATCGCCGAGCTGGCCGAGTCGGGTGACCCCAAGCGCTTTGATTTTCCACGCCCGATGCTCAATCGACCGGGCCTGGACTTCAGTTTTTCCGGTTTGAAAACCTTCACCCGGGTGACCTGGGAGAATCAACGCGGCCCGGGGGTCGATGAAGCGCGCCTGAAAGCCGACATCGCGGCCTGCTTCCAGGCCGCCGTGGTTGACACCCTGGGGCGCAAATGCCTGCGCGCCATGCAGCAGACCCGACACCGCGATCTGGTGATTTCCGGTGGCGTCAGCGCCAACGTTCAGTTGCGTCAGTCGCTGCACGCGCTGGGTCAAAAACACGGCTTTCGGGTGTTTTTTCCACCGCCGCAATACTGCACCGACAACGGCGCCATGATCGCCTTCGCCGGCGCCCTGCGCCTGCAGCGCGGCGAAGCCGTCGACAACCGCATTCACGCGCGCCCGCGCTGGGATCTGCAAAGCCTCAACGCGGCCGACAATTGACCACACCGGGCGGCGCATTGCGCTATAATACCCGCCCATGAACACTCACCCGAACTCAGGCCGCGCCCAGCCATGTACTCATTGACCAGTGAACCATTCAAACTTGATCGCGACGTTGAAGCGATCGCTGTGCCCAGCGGAGAAACGGTGGACCTGCCGGCCGGTGTGGTCGGCTACATCACGCAGGCACTGGGTGGCAGTTTCACGGTGTTCGTTGACGGCAGCATGTTCATGATTCTGGGGCACAACGCCGACGCCCTGGGCAAAGAGCCGCTGCCCGCGCCAACGCTGCCGGAAAACGCCAGCGACGCTGAAATTGAAAAAGCCGTGTGGGACCAGCTGGCCAACGTGTACGACCCGGAAATACCGGTCAACATCGTTGAGTTGGGGCTGGTGTATCGCTGCGAATTGTCACGCCGCGAAGACGGCGCCCGTCACGTTGACATCGACATGACCCTGACCGCGCCGGGCTGCGGCATGGGCGACGTGCTGATTTCCGATGCGCGCACCAAGATCCGCCTGATACCGGAAGTGGATTCGGTCACCTGCAACCTGGTGTTCGACCCGCCCTGGGATCAATCCATGATGTCCGACGCCGCAAAACTGGAAACCGGCATGCTGTAAAGCCTGCGCCGCAACGCAGTCTGCGCACCGGCACAGAAAATCAGGGGCCCAGCATCAACCAGGTGCCGAAGCCGAGGAAAGAAACATAACCAACGATGTCAGTGACGGTGGTTAAGACCACCCCGCCGGCCACCGCCGGATCAATGGTCAGCTTGCGCAGAATGATCGGAATCAGCACCCCGGAAAACGCCCCGGCCAACAGATTCACCCCGAGTGCCAAGGCAATCACCGCGCCGATCTGCCAATCATGAAACCACAAATAGGCAATGCCGGCCAGCGCCGCGGCCCACACCAGGGCATTGATCAGGGCAATCATCATTTCCCGCGACATCAGATCGCGGGTGTTGCCACCGCCCACCTGACCGGTGGCCATGCCGCGGATCATGATCGTCAGGGTTTGCATGCCGGCGATGCCACCCATCGACGCCACCACCGGCATCAGAATCGCCAGCGCGACAATTTTTTCCAGGGTTTCGGCAAACAGCCCGATGGCGTAGGCCGCCAGCAACGCGGTCAGCAGGTTGATGCCCAGCCACACCGCGCGGGTGCGAGAAGTTTTCAGAATCGGTGCAAACATGTCCGACTCCTCGTTCAAGCCGGCCATGCGCATCACCGAGTGTTCCGCCTCTTCGCGGATCACGTCGACCACGTCGTCAATCGTGATGCGCCCGATCAACATGTTTTTTTCATCCACCACGGGCGCCGAAATCCAGTCGTTGAGTTCAAAATCCTGGGCCACTTCACTGGCCGGCGTGGTGGCCAGAATGGCCCCGGCCGACTCGTCGGTGATTTCAGAAATGCGGGTTTTCGGATCGCAGGTGAGAAACGCTTCCAGTGAAATGCGCCCGTTATATTTGCCTTTGCGGCCGACCGCAAAGAAATCCCCCACCGGGCGCGGCACCTCGCCGCGAAAGCGCAAATACCGCTTGACCACTTCAACGCTGACATCGGACCTGACGCGGATTACATTGGGGTTCATCAGACCGCCGGCCGAATCTTCCGGATAGGACAACACCTGCTTGAGCAGTTCCCGGTTGGCGCGGTCCATCGACAAAATGATCTGATTGGACGCCTCTTCCGGCAAATCGGCGATGATGTCCGCCATGTCGTCCAGTTCCAGATCCCGGGTCATGTCGACCAGGTCCTGGGTGTCAAGCTCAGCGATCAGTGTTTCACGCGCCTGGTCGTGCAGCGACACCAGAATTTCACCGCGCGATTCATCGGCCACCATGTCCCAGACCTGCTTGCGTTTTTCCGTCGGCAGGGATTCCAGAAACAGCGCAACCTCACCGGCCGGCGCATTGTCGATGATGCGTTCGGCCATGCCTTGCTGACCCTCTTCCAGGGCCTGGTTCAAGGCCAGCAGATCTTTTTCTGTGGCTTCATTGGGTACCGATTCGACCATGTTTCCTCACGTTGTTGACACCGGGGTGACTTCAGTTTGGGCCTGATCACGGGGGCCCATTAAAACCCGCTCACAACGCCGCCGCCCCAGGGCAACGGCTTTTTTCGCACCTCCATTGTAGCCGATGCCCGGGCCAATTGCGCGGGTGAGATGCGCACAAAGCCGCGCGCGGACGACGCCGTTTCTGCTAAAATGCCCGCGTCTGTTGAAGTGGCGCGCCGTGTATCCAAACATCGTGTACAAAAAAATGACCGCACAGGATCTGCAGGCGGTGCACGACATCGAAGTGCGCTGTTATCCCAACCCGTGGAGCACTTCGGTGATGGCCGATTGCATCCGTTCTCACTACGAATGCATCAAAGCCACCGTGGACGGCGAGATCATCGCTTACGCTTTTTTGATGATCGGCCACGAAGAGGCCCACCTGCTCAATATTGCGGTCGACCCCAGCTGGCAACGCCAGGGTGTGGCCTTCCGGTTTCTCAACCACCTGGTTCTGGTGAGCCGCTACTGGCACGCGCGCAGCCTGCTGCTGGAAGCCCGTGAATCCAATGAACCGGCCATTCAGCTGTACCGGAAATTCGGCTTTTACCCGATCGGTGTGCGCAAGAATTATTACCGTCACAGCGGCATCAAAGAAAACGCCCTGGTGATGAAATACCGCATCGCCGCCAGCTGATCCCGGCGTTGCGCACGCCCCCGCTGTGTCTGAAAAATCCCTGCTTCTGTCCGCCTGTGCCCAAAGGCGTCGTAAACGTCTGTGAACCGGTTGCGCGCGCGCCTTTGTTTTTCCGCACCACAGGTGCGTTTTGCTTGCGCGCCAACCGGCCTGTTTTCCAGGTGAAAACGGAACCCGCGGTTGGCCTGGCCGACCGTGCTTCACACTTTAAGAGATACAAGGAGATGCAACATGAAAATCAACTTTTGGCTTCTGGGCGCTGTGCTGAGCGCCAACATCCACACCGCACAGGCCGCCACCGACCCCGACGCGGTGCTGCAGGCATTGAACGTCGAACCGCACACGCCGCTGGTTGAACTGAACGCGACGCAACTGGTGCAGATCGTTCAGGCCAGCATGCAATCGGTGACCCTTGCACAAACCGTGTGCGCTGACTTCACCGCATTGAACCTGGGTCAACACTACGCGCCGGGTCAATCGCACGCCATCAATGGGGTCACTTTGTTCATTGGCTATGGCGGCGGTGCGCGGGTTTCAGATCATCCGCTGCTGCCAGGCCAGACGGCACTGGAAATGGTCGAAGACGGCGCCGTGTACATTGACCTGCCGATCAGCGCCGAGGAAGTGACGGTGGAATTCATCGCCGCGGGCAACGACGCCAATGAAATCACTTTTTTCAATCAGGGCACCCAACTGCAGCAAACGCTGAGCAGTCAATGGAACGCCGTCGAAACAGTGCAGCACATCGCCGCGGCCATCGACACGGTGCAGATCAGCCGGCCTGAGCTGTACTTGAGTCGCGTGTGTTACCGCTGAGGACTGCGCACAAGAAAGATGACCGGCGCGCGCTGCGTCGGTCCGTACAGACCCCATCGCGGGTCATGTTTCCTCGTCCGTGCTGTCTTCCCTGAGCAAGCGAATGCCCGTGGACCAGAAGTACCAGCGCGCGCTGTGCTGCAGAACGCGTTCAAAAAACACCGCCTGCAATGCCTCTTGCAGCGCCTGCGGGTCTGCTTTTGGCAGAGTTGCGCCCACGCGCAGTGGGCGACGCCCGGTGTGCACATCGAAATCCATGTCAAAAAGAAAACCATCCAGATTCTGATCGCACAGCAGGGTGAAAACCCCAGATGCCACCGCCATCGACAAGTCGCCCTGTTGCAGGCAGTATTCCGTCTCCCCCGCCTTGGGCGCATCGAACAAAATCACCGGCGTGCAACCAGCAGCAACACCGGCCCGAATGCGCGCAAACCCACCGCCAGTGGTGATGGCCTGTGTGCCGGACAACCAGTCGAACAGGCGTGTGCGCATGCGTCGATAGCGTCGTTCTAGAAACCCCTGATGGGCGAAGCCCGGGTTGTATTCAGCATACACAAACTGCGGCTGCAGACCCGCCTGTTTCATGGCATACAGCGCCAGCAAGCCGGTGCCCCAATGCATGCTCAAAGCCAACTGACCCCGTTGCGCGGTTGAAAACCCGGCGTTCTCATGTTCGATCAATTGCAGTGCACGCCGCTTGCGAAAACGCAACAGCCAGTAATCGGTGACGTCCAGCATGATCAGCAATTTGTATTGAAACACCCACTCGGATTGCGGCAGGTCGGGCTCTATGTGCGCCACGGCGTTGTCCCAGGCACGCACGGCCACGCGATGAAAAAACACGTGCAATCGCAGCACGCGTTGCATCAATGCGTAATACCACGACCAGGGCAACACCACACTGAGGGCCGGCAACAGAAAAAACACCACCAGATCGCGGCCTTCTCTGAGGGTGTATTTGATCGCTTTATTCACTTGACTGCCGTTGCACGCGTACCCCGCCAGGTTGTTCAGGCGCTTGCATTATAGCAGGGGCGCAACCACGCCGGGTCTCATCCGCCCGCCTCTGACCGGGCACGGCCGTAACCGATCAACACCATGAAGACGATGACAAAGTCAATCAGCGCGGTGCCGAGAAAGCCGAACAGGCTTTGCAGCGCGGTGTATTTTTCCGTGTAAATGTACACGCCGATGTTGGCCACGCCAAACAGACCCCAACTCAGGGCACTGACGCCGGCGGCGGTGCGGTTGCGGAAAATCGCCAGCAACTGAATCAGGGTGGCGGCGGGAAAAATCACCGCCGGCAGCCAGCCGGACAGCTCAAGTAACCAAGGGGGCATGTTCACTCCAAAAGCAAGTTTTCAGGCACACCGCGCGGCACAGCGGCCAACAGTTGACGGGTGTAATCGTGGCGCGGATTATCATAAATTTGCTGCGCTGTGTCCAGCTCAATGATGCGTCCACGGCGCATCACACCGACCCGGTCGGCGATGAAGTTGACCACCGACAAATCGTGGGAAATGAATAAATACGTGAGTTTGAATTCATCCTGCAGGTCGCGCAACAAATTGAGAATCTGCGCCTGCACCGACACATCCAGCGCCGAGACCGATTCGTCGCAGACAATGAACTCAGGCTGCACCGCCAAAGCCCGCGCAATGCCTATGCGCTGGCGTTGCCCGCCGGAAAACTCATGCGCGTAGCGATGCAAATGCGCCGCATCCAGGCCCACTTTGTGCAGCAAGACTTCGGCGTCTGCCAGCGCCGCCTGACGCGAGGCGGCCAGGCCATGCAGGCGCATCGGCTCGGTCAGCATCTCGGCCACCGTCATGCGCGGATTCAGCGACGAATACGGGTCCTGAAAAATCATCTGCATGCGCGCGCGCAATGCACGCAGGCCGACGGCGTCCTGCGCCATCACATCGACGCCGTCGTAGTGCACCGCACCACTGAGGGCCGGCACCAGACGCAACAGTGTGCGCCCCAATGTGGTTTTACCGCAACCGGACTCACCCACCAGGCCGAGCGTTTCCCCGCGCCGGACCTGAAAACTGACCCCGTCGACCGCGTCCACCGCCTGCAGGCCGCGCCCAAACAAACCACGGCGGGTGACAAAGCGGGTGCGCAGATCTCGCACATCCAGCAACACCGGCCGCGCCGATTTATCGGTTTTTTTATCCACTTCGGTCTGCACCCGGGGGGGCACACGGGGCTGACCAGCCGCGGTCATGAAATCGGCGATCGTCGGCAAACGGCGCGGGTTGTCGCGCAGACGCGGCCGGCACGCCAGCAGACCCTGGGTGTACGGGTGCTGCGGCCGACTGAACAACTGCGCGCAGGGGGCCTGCTCCACCGCCTGAGCGCGACGCATCACCACCACCTCATCGGCCAGATCGGCGATCACCGCCAGATCGTGGGTGATGAACAGCATGCTCATGCCCGCACCGCTTTGCAGTGATTGCATCAAAGCCAGCACCTGTTTCTGGATCGTCACGTCCAGCGCCGTGGTTGGTTCATCGCAGATCAGCAGGTCCGGTTCACAGGCCATCGCCATGGCAATCATCACGCGCTGTTTTTGTCCACCGGACAGCTCGTGCGGATAGCGGCGAACGGTGCGCGCCGGTTCCGGCAGTCCCACCTGATCGAACAATTCCACCGCGCGCCGGCGCGCCTGACTGCGCGATGATTTCAGATGCAAGCGCAGCACCTCGGTGACCTGATTGCCGACCCGGATCACCGGGTTCAGCGAAGTCATGGGTTCCTGAAATATCATGCCAATGCGCTTGCCGCGGATGCGGCGCATGGCCGCGTCGCGCAAACCCAGCAATTCGTCTCCGGCAAACCGCAGCGAACCGGCGGCAATCCGTGCCGGCGGCGTGGGCAGCAGGCCCATGATGCTGAGTGCGGTGACTGACTTTCCAGAACCGGATTCACCCACCAGCCCCACGGTCTGACCGCGCGCAATGTCAAAAGACAAATCGTCCACTGCGCGCACCACACCGGCCTCGGTGTGAAAATCCACGCTCAGATTGCGAATGCTCAACAAGGGTTCTTTCATGTGACTCCGGTTTCAGCCATCTTTGGGGTCCAGCGCGTCGCGCAAACCATCGCCGATGAAATTCAAACAAAACAGCATGACGGCCAGCAAACCGGCCGGGAACAACAGCGTCCAGGGTGCGATCTCCATGTCCTGCACGCCTTCGCTGATGAGCGCCCCCAGACTGGTGAGGGGTTCCTGCACGCCCAAGCCCAGGAAACTCAAAAACGATTCTACCAGAATCACCTGCGGAATGGTCAAGGTCAGATACACACTCACCACCCCAGCCAGATTGGGCAACAAATGACGCCACACCCGCTGCACCGGACCGAGGCCCAGCGCGCAGGCCGCCTGCATGAATTCGCTGTGCTTCAGTGCGCGCGTTTGCGCACGCACCACGCGCGCCATGTCCAGCCACATGTAGGCGCCGATGGCGATGAACAGCACCCACAGATTCTGCCCGAAAAACACCATCAGCACGATGGCGATGAACATGAACGGCAGGGCATACAACACATCGACCAGGCGCATCATTGCTGCGTCCAGGCGACCACCGGCAAAACCCGCCAGCGCGCCGTAACTGACGCCGATCAGCAACGCCACCAGGGCGCCCACGACTCCGACGCCGAAGGACAAACGGCCGCCCAACAGGGTGCGCACAAACAAATCTCGGCCCATCACATCGGTGCCAAAATAATGCGCGTGCTGCCAGTCCGGGGGCACCAGCATGCGCGACCAGTAGATCTCATCGTATGGATGCACGGACAGCCACGGCCCCAGGCCCAACAACAGCAGCAGGACGGCCAGCACGCACAGCGAGGCCAGCGCCATTCGATTGCGGCGAAAACGGTGCCAGGCGCGCTGACGCGGACTGCGGTGCACCGCCATTTCAGGCGCGGTCATCAGCGGGCGCTTCAACGGCCCGCCCCGTGCTCGTTTTCGCGGGTTCGCGGGTTGGCCCAGATGGACAGCAGATCCGCCAGCAGATTGAACAGCAGCGTCAACACACCGACCACGATCACCACGCCCAGCACCAGGGTGTAATCGCGGTTCAAGGCGCCCTGCACAAAATAGCGGCCCAGGCCCGGCAGGGAAAATATTTTTTCAATCACCACCGACCCGGTGACGATGGCCGCCGCCGCCGGACCCAGGTGATTGATCAGCGGCACCAGCGCCGGCCGCAGGGCGTGACGCCAAAGCACCTGCGCGCGGCTCAATCCCTTGGCGCGCGCGGTGCGAATGAAATCGCTGCCCAGCACCTCGAGCAAACTGCCGCGCAACACGCGGGCGATCTCCGCCACGTAGCGCAGCGACAAGGCCAGCACCGGCAACAGCAAATGCGCCCACTGGCCATCGCCCCAGCCGCCGGCCGGAAACAAGTCCCGGTGCACGGCAAAAAACAGAATCAACAGCGGCGCCAGCACGTAGTTTGGCAGCGACAGACAAGCCGCGGCACACGCCATCAGCGCATGATCCAGCGGCCGATTCCAGTGCAGGGCACTGAGCACGCCGAGTGACACCCCCAAAGCCAGCGCCAGCGTCAATGCCAGCGCGCCCAGCGTCAGCGACACCGGCAGGCCGTCGGCAATCAGTTCGCCAACGCTGAAATCCGGGTACTGGTAGGACGGCCCAAAATCGCCGCGCACCACACCGCTGAGATAGCGCCAATACTGCCGCGGCAAGGACTCATCCAGGTGGTATTTTTGCGCCAGTGCGGCCTGCACTTCGGGGCTCAGCGGTCGTTCCTGATCAAACGGACCGCCGGGCGCCAGGCGCATCAGAAAAAAACACAGCGTGATCAGCAGCCACATCACCGGCGCCATCATGGCGACGCGTTTCAGCAACCTCATCGGGGCGCCCGCGCGGCCGCCGGCCGACGCGTCAGGTAACGACTCAGGTGCACGTCCGCGGGGTTGTCAACATAGCCACCCACCTCGGGCGCCACCAGCCGGCGCGACACGTAGTGGTACAACGGAATCACCGGCAACGAATGCAAAAGCACCCCTTGCGCCGTGCGCTGCAGATCGGCGCGCACCTGCGCGTCGGCGCTGCCCCGAATGCGCTGCAACAGCGCGTCGTATTGCGCGTCGTTGAAGGCATAAAAATTGAACGCTGAATGCGATTCAAACAATTCCAGAAAACTCATCGCTTCGCTGTAATCGGCAATCCAGCCGGAACGGAACGCCTGCCGTTGCGGATCCTTGCGGGCGCTGACAAAGGCCTTCCATTCCATGTTGCGCAAACGCGTGCGAATGCCCAGGTGTTTGCGCCAGAACGCGGCCACCGCCACCGCCACTTTGCGCTGGTTGTCGGAATTGTTGTACAACAACTCCAGCTCCACGTCGGCCACGCGCACGCCGCTGGCTTTCAGCCGCGCCTGCGCGCGCTGCAAGCGTTCGCTTTCGTTGAGGCCCGCCAGCGTCGACGGCGGCACCGGCAACAACCCCGGCGGCACCACATGAAACGCCGGCGCCTGACCGGAACGCAGCACTTTTTCAGTGAGGATGTCGCGGTCAATGGCGAGCGACAGCGCGTGGCGAAAATCCACATTGGACAGCGCCGCGTCGCGACCGTTGAGGCCGAGAAAAAACGTGCCCATGTACGGGTGAATGCGCAGCGCTTCGGGCAGGTGTTCACGCAACCAGTCCAGCGACGCGTCCGGCACCGTCTCGGTCAGATCCAGTTCGCCGGCACGAAAGCGCTTCAATTCACTCGACTGATGTTCGGTGACCCAATACACCACGCGTTCAAAGTGCACCGTGTCGGCGGCGTGAAAATGCGGGTTTTTTTCCAGCGTCACGTGCGACTGCACGCGCCAGTCCAGCACGCGGTACGCGCCGTTGCTGGGGCCGCCACCGCGCGCCGAATCCACGCCGTGGGCCGACAACGGGCAAAACACCGGCAAGGTGAGTTTTTGCAGCCAGGCCGGATCGGCCTGTTGCAGGCGCACCTGCAGCGTGCGCGGATCCAGCGCTTGCACGCCCAGCGTGTCCGCATTCGCCAGACCGGCGCGAATCGCCGGCGCGCCTTCTATGGCCTCCAGCAGCACAGCAAAAGGCACCGCCTCGGCGGGGTCCACCGCCAGCCGCCAGGCGCGCACAAAATCCTCGGCCCGCAGCGGTTGGCCATCGGACCAGCGCGCCGTTTCTCGCAATACATAGGTGTGCACCCGGCCGTCCTCGCTGCGCCGATGCGATTCGGCCGCCCCAAGCACCACCTCGCCGGCCGCGTTCAGACTCATCAGTCCCTCGCACACGTCGCGCAGAATGTTCAATGCGCCGATGCCCTGGGCGCGGTGCAGGTGCAGGGAATCCGGTTCCGAACCGTTGCCGCGATTCAGCACGTCCGCATCGGCGGCGCACGCCACCGGTCCCTGGCACGCCAGCAAGGCGGCGATCCAGGCGGTTTGTGCGATGCGTTTCAGGGGCAAGTTCGTCTCTCCGGTTTCCTCATTTGCAGGCGCTCGGCGCGGGCGTTTTCACGCCACGACTGGCGCCACATTATAAACCAATTCCGCGGCCGCACTGGCGCGCTGTGATTGGCGGCGCGACGGACTCGACGCCGGCGCGCGGATTCTGCTATCATGGCGGGAATTTTTCTCGCCGTGGGACATGAACAAAAACACCCCGATCGAACACAAAGCCCAACTCGTCGAATACCTGGAATCCGGCTGCAAACCGGCCGCGCAATGGAAAGTCGGCACCGAACATGAAAAATTCGGTTTTCACCGCGACAATTTAAAACCGCTGGGTTACAGCGAAGCCGGCGGCATTCGCGACATCCTCACCGGCCTGATGCAGCGCTGCGACTGGCAAGGCGTGTACGAGGATGACCATTTGATCGCCTTGCAGCGCGACGGCAGTTCAATCACGCTGGAACCGGGCGGGCAGCTGGAATTGTCGGGCGCGCCGCTGACCGATGTGCACCAGACCTGCCGCGAAACCAACCAGCACCTGAAAGAACTGAAAAGCGTGTGCGAACCGTTGGGCAGCGCCTTTTTGGGCATGGGGTTTCACCCCACCGCGCGGCGCGAAGACATCGAATTCATGCCCAAGGGGCGCTATCAAATCATGCGCGAATACATGCCCAAGGTGGGCAGCCTCGGCATCGACATGATGAAGCGCACCTGCACCATCCAGGCCAACCTCGATTTCGCTTCAGAAGCCGACATGGTGAAAAAATTCCGCGTTTCACTGGCGCTGCAGCCGGTGGCCACCGCGCTTTTTGCCAATTCGCCGTTCACCGAGGGCCGGCCCAATGCATTTCTCAGCTACCGCTCGCACATCTGGACCGACACCGATCCGGACCGCTGCGGCGTGCTGCCCTTCGTGTTCGAATCGGGCATGGGTTTTGAGCGCTACGTCGACTACATGCTCGATGTGCCGATGTATTTTGTCTACCGGGACGGCCGCTACATCGATGCCAGCGGCCTGTCGTTTCGGGATTTCATGCAGGGGCGCTTGTCCGTGTGCCCGGGTGAATTGCCGACCATGAAGGACTGGGAAGATCACCTGACCACGGCGTTTCCTGAAGTGCGTCTGAAAAAATTCCTGGAAATGCGCGGCGCCGATGGCGGCCCATGGCGGCGCATTTGCGCTCTGCCGGCGTTGTGGGTGGGTCTGTTGTACGACGACGACGCACTGGAAGCGGCCTGGCAACACGTGCGCGATTGGACCATTGAAGACCACCTGCACCTGCGCAATCGGGTGCCGGCCACCGGTTTGTGCACGCCGTTTCGCGACGGCCACCTCGGCGATCTGGCGCTGCGCATGCTGGAGTGGTCACGCCAGGGGCTGATCAAGCGCGGCATCAAGGGCAGCTGTGGACGCGACGAATCGCGTTTTCTCGAACCCCTGCAAATCATCGCCGACACCCACGTCACACCGGCCGAACGCAAACTCGGCAAATACCACGGCGCCTGGCAACACAACCTGGATTTGCTGTTTCAGATATTTGCCTATTGAACGCCGGCCAGCGCGCCGCATTACCAGCTCAATGACTCGCCGTCCGAGTGCCAGAAACCGCCGCTGTGCGCGGCGTCCAGCGCATCGATGCGCGCCACCAGTCCTCGCACCGATTCATCGGGGTTGATCAGGCCTTCGCCACCGGTCATGTCGGTGCGCACGTAGCCCGGGTGCAGCAGCGCCAGCGCCACGCCGTCGGACTGCAGTTCATGCGCCAGGCACACCCCGGCCATGTTCACCGCCGCTTTGGACATGCGGTATCCGAGGTAACCGCCTGAAGTGTTGTCGGCGATTGAACCCATGCGGCTGGTGATGATGGCCACCTTGCCGCCGCGTGCCAGCAGCGGTTTCAGCGCGCGGGTCACTTTCACCGGGCCCAGGGCGTTGACCTCAAACTGCACGCGCATCTGATCGTAATCCGCTTCCGTGTCGTTTTCCCGGTGCAACACACCGGCGTTGTTGATCAGCCAATCGATCGAGACCTCGCCCAGCTCTGTCCGCAGTCTGGTCAGTGCCGCAACGTCGGTGACGTCGACGCCTTCAATGCAACGCACGGGCAACGCGGCCAATGCGTCTGAGCTGTGACGACACACGGCGATCACCTGATCGCCGCGGGCACTCAGCTGCCGGCAGAATTCCAGTCCGATGCCGCGGTTGGCGCCGGTGATGAGCGTTGTTTTCATGTTGACTCCGTGGTGTGTTGATCTGGGTCGTCAATGCACCCGCCGGGCGGGTGAGGATGAAGCCCATCATAGCCGCCGTTCATGCCCCAATCAAGGCTTCTCATCGGATTATTGCGCGCCGTGGATTGATTTAGATCCGGCGCTTGGATAAACTGGACGATCGTCTCAGTCTTGTGTGTGAAGCATGATCACATTGCATCAATTTCCCATTTCGCATTATTGTGAAAAAGTGCGCTGGGCTTTGGATTTCAAAGGCCTGGAGCACCGCCTGCACCATTGGGTGCCGGGTTTTCACATCAAGGCGATGCGCAAACTGGCGCCGCGTTCATCGGTGCCGGTGCTGTGCGACGGCGATGCGGTGATCCAGGGCTCGCGGGAAATTCTTGATCATTTGGAATCCCGGCAGCCAGCGCCTGCATTGATGCCAACCGAGGCCGCGCTGCAAACACAGGTTCAGGATTGGGAGCGACTGGCCGACGACGAGATCGGCCCGGCGGTGCGGGTGTTGTGCTACCACCACCTGCTGAACGACCGCGCGGCGATCATTCATCTGTTCACACAGGCCTCACCGTGGCACGCCAAGTGGCTGCTGAATTTCGGTTTCAAGCGCCTCGCGTCGCGCATGCGACAGTTCATGCGCATCAACGCCGCAGCCGCCCAGGCCGCGCTGACCTCACTGCACAAAAACGTGGACAAAATCACGCGCCATCTGGGCACTGGAACACACCTGGTGGGCGATGCTTTCAGCCGCGCCGACCTCACTGTGGCGGCGCTGCTGGCGCCTTTAAGTCAACCGCCGGATTACGGTGTGCAATGGCCCGCCACCCGTCCCGAAGCGCTTGAAAGCGCGCACGCGGAACTGCGCGGGGGCCTCGACTGGGTGGATGCGATTTACCGGGCGCATCGAACATGATCTGTATCCACAACGCGCGCGATGACATTGAACTGCTGGGCATCACCACCTGGCTGGAAGCCGAAGGCATTCCACATTTTGTGCGCAACCAGAATTTCAGCTCGCTGTACCCCGGTACAGCGATACCGTACTTCAATGAAAAATCGGTCTGTGTGCCCGAAGACTTCGCCGCCGCCGCGCGCGCGGTGGTGCGGGAATTTCTGCAACAGACCGGTCAAAACGAGCAAACAGGGGAGCCAGGCGATGTTGATATTGAAACCTCAATGTGAGTACTGCCGCGGTGAATTGCCGCCACAATCCGGCAAAGCGCGCATCTGTTCATTTGAACACACCTTTTGTCAGACCTGCGCCGAGCACGTGTTCAAACACCAGTGTCCGAATTGCACCGGCCCGCTGGAAAAACGCCCGGCGCGTCCCGAGCACCTGCTGGAAGATCACCCGGCCGGGGACGAGTGATTGAATGTCACCAACGCTTGTTGCACCACCGTGTGTTGCGGTATCATGCAACCATGAGACTTGACCGTCACATTTTGCCACACGCGCTGACACGACTGCTGTTGCTGTCTTTGCTGCTGGGCCCGGTGCAAAACGCACTGAGCGCGCCGGACTGTGCTCACGGCGCGCAAGTGCCTGTGCAGATGTTGGACGACACGCACGCTGCGCACATGGGCACGGCGATGCACGACACACATCAGGGTGAAACCTCAGCTGCACACGAGTGCTGTGACAGTGAGACCTGCGACTGCACCCAGGCGTTCTGTCAGAACAGCCTGTGGACGGTGCACAAAACCGCCACGGTGCATGGCCTCAACGCCTTGCACGCGCCGCAGCAGCGGCCACCCACATTCCGTTTGCTGCAACCCATCGAAGAAGTCGACCACCCACCCATTTCATTCTGAGTTCTGAGCGTCCAGCCGCCTGAACTTCGGTGCCGTCACCGAAGCGTTCACGCCGTCTTGGACCTGGGACCGTTGCGCGGCTGCATTGACGTGCGCGCTGTCGAATTTCCAATAAAGAACACAGGGTGAATCCCATGCAATGCCCAAAAATATTCGCCATGCGTCGAAACCTGAGCGTGCGCTTGAGCGCAGCGGCCGCGCTGCTGCTGAGCACAGTGGTCGCTGCCGAAGGGCTGCGACTGCAGCAGGCGGTGGCTCGCACGCTGGCCAACGATCCATGGCTGGCGGCCCAGGTGCACCGTCAGGAACAACACAACGCCGCGGCCCTGGCCGCTGCGCAATGGCCCGATCCGACCTTGAGTTTCGGTCTGGTCAATCTGGCCGCCGACACACTGGATTTCAATCAGGAACCGATGACGCAGTTGCGCGTGGGCCTGAACCAGCGCGTGCCGCGCGGAGACACACCGGCGCTGAAAAAACAGCGCATTGAGCTGAACCGCCTGCACATCGATGCGCTGGCTGATTTGCGCGTCAATGGCCTGCGCGCAGAAGTCGCCGGCGTGTGGTTGTCGCTGTGGCAGGCCGAGCAGAGCATGCTGCTGATTGCCCGCGAACGGCCGCTGTTTGAACAGCTGGTGGATGTGGTGCAGGCCGGCTACGGCGCCGCGATGCGCGGCACCTCGCAGCAGGATTTGTTGCGCGCGCAACTGGAGCTGACGCGGCTGGATGACCGCCTGATTCAGCTGCGCGCAGAGCGCGACGCCCACTGGCAACGGCTGCAGACTTTGATGCGCAACGGCGCCGACGATCGCGCCCTGCCGACGCCGGATGAGACCGCGGCATTGACCGCCGGACCAGCGCATTTGCCCGGACCGGATGCGGCGCAATTGCGCCGCTGGCAGGAAAACCCCGCGGCTTTCCGGCAACGGGCCCTGCAACACCCGTCACTGCAGGCACTGGCGCAACGCGTGGCGATGGCCGAGGCCGAAGTGGCGCTGGCGCGTGAACAGCGCAAACCGCAGTGGACGCTCAACGCCGGCTATGGGTACCGCGATGACGCGCCCGGTCGCATTGAACGATCCGATTTCCTGAGCCTTGGCTTCAGCGTGGATTTGCCCCTGTGGCCGGAAAAACGTCAGGACGCCGGGGTGCGCGCCGCACTGGCCGGCGCCGAAGCGGTGCGCAGTGAACACGCCGCGCAGTTGAAAGCCATGCACAGCGAATTCGTTGAACTGACCGCCCGGCTGCAGCGCCAGCAACAACGCGCGGCGCTGCACCGCCACACCCTGCTGCCGCAATTGCAGCAACACGCCGAAGCGGCGCTGCACGCCTACAGCAATGAATCGGCGCAATTCGCCGAAGCCGTGCGCGCGCGCATCGCCGAAGTCAACGCGCGCATCGACGCGCTGATGATCGACACCGAGTGCCTGAAACTGCAGGTGCAAATCAATCGTTTGCTGGATTGGCCCAGCAACGCAGAAATTCAGGAGAACACCCCATGAAAAACGCGAACATGGCCTGGCTTGTGCTCGGTGCTCTGGTGGGTGCGCTGCTGTACCGCCTGCTGGACCCGTCCGAACAGGGTCACGAAATGGGCAGCGAAGCCCGCAAGGAGCCGCTGTACTGGGTGGCGCCCATGGACCCGAACTATCGTCGCGATGGGCCAGGCAAATCACCGATGGGCATGGATTTGGTGCCCTACTACGGCGATGCGGATTCGAGCGACGCCGCGCCTGGTACGGTGCGCATTTCAGCCGACACCCAACACAACCTCGGCGTGCGCATCGCCGCGGTGGAGCGCCGCGATGTGCAGCGAGAATTGCGCCTGCCGGGCGTGGTCCATTACGCCGAGGACTTGCTCACCCACGTGCATCCGCGGGTGGCCGGCTGGATCGAGACGCTGCACGTTGAAGCCGTCGGTGATGCGGTGGAACGCGGTCAGCCACTGTACCGCCTGTATGCACCGACCCTGATCAACGCCCAGGAAGACTATCTGCTGGCACTGAAGCGCAACAACCGCGATTTGATTGAAGCCGCGCAAGCGCGCCTGCAGTCATTGCAGCTGAATGCAACACAGATCGCCGCCATCGCGCAAAGCGGCGCGGTCAATCAAAGCGTGTTGTTCACTGCGCCGCAATCCGGTGTGCTCGATCGCCTCACGGTGCGGGAAGGTTTTTACGTGCAGCCGGGCGACACCCTGATGTCCATCGGCTCCATCGAACGGGTGTGGGTGGAAGCCCAGGTGGACGTCCGTCAACTTGATGACGTGCACGCCGGCCAGGCGGTGAGCATGCGCCTGGATGCGCGGCGCGATGAATCCTTCAGCGGCCGTGTCGACCGCATCGAACCGACGGTTGACCCGGTCAATCGCACGGCGCGTCTGCGGGTGATCATGGACAATCCAGAAGAACGTCTGAAACCCAACATGCTGGTGCATCTGACCTTGCACACCCACGCCAGCGAACGGCTGGTGGTGCCGCGTGAAGCGGTGATTCGCACGGCCAAATCGAACCGCGTGGTGCGCGCATTGGACGACGGCGCCTTTCTCAGCACGGCGGTGCAGACCGGCGCGTATTTTGACGACTGGGTGGAAATACTCAGCGGTCTGGACGCCGGCGACGCGGTGGTGGTTTCGGCGCAGTTCCTGCTGGATTCCGAATCGTCGCTGCGCGGCGCTACGGTGGACGCCCCGGCGCAGGCAGCGCCGGCGCTTGAATCGGCCTGGACGACGGCCACGGTGCACGCCGTGGACACCGCTGAACGGCGCATGGACGTGTCGCACGGGGCCATTGATGCGTGGGGCTGGCCGGCCATGCGCATGCGCTTGCCGGTGGCCGAGGGGGTGAATTTAAAACCCATCGAACAGGCGCACGAAGCGCACATTCAAATCAGCCGCAGCGGCTCGGATGCGCGCGTCACCGGGGTGCACTGGATGGGTCCGGTCGAATCACCGGCGCCACCCGAAAACGGCCCGGCTGAACCCGACGACGCTGAATCGCCCCCTCAGACACACCAACACCACGACCACGGGGCGGCGCGTGATTAGGGCGGTCATTGAATGGTCGGTGCGCAACCGGCTGGGGGTGTTGCTGGCCACGGTGCTGCTGGTGCTGGCCGGCATCAACGCCCTGTGGCGCACCCCGGTGGACGCGATCCCCGATCTGTCCGATGTGCAGGTGATCGTTAAAACCAGCCACCCGGGTCAGGCGCCGCAAGTGGTGCAGGATCAGGTGACCCACCCATTGACCACCGCCATGCTGGCCGTGCCCGGGGCCGTCAATGTGCGCGGCTTTTCCTACTACGGCGATTCTTACGTGTACGTGATTTTTGACGACGACACCGATCTGTATTGGGCCCGCAGCCGGGTGCTGGAAGCCTTGAGCATGGTTGAGGCCGATTTGCCCGACGGCGTGCGCCCGCGCCTGGGGCCGGACGCCTCGGGTGTGGGCTGGGTGTTTGTTTACGCCCTGGTGGACCGCACACACCGGCACGACATCGGTGAACTGCGCAGCCTGCAGGACTGGTTTTTGCGCTATGAATTGCAGGCCTTGCCCGGCGTGGCCGAAGTCGCCAGCGTCGGTGGCATGGTGAAGCAATACCAGGTGCGGGTCGATCCCGACCGCCTGCGCGCTATGGACATCCCGCTGGCGCATGTGCGCAACGCAATCCAGCGCGGCAACCGCGAAATCGGCGCGTCGGTGATTGAAATGGCCGAAGCCGAATACATGGTGCGCACCAGCGGTCTGATTGAGTCGGTGGCCGATTTACGCGCCATCCCGCTGCGCACCGATGCCAACGGCATGCCGGTGCAACTGGGCGACGTGGCCGAAGTGCTGACCGGGCCGCAAATGCGCCGCGGACTGACCGATCTCGACGGCGAGGGTGAAGCGCCCGGTGGCATCGTGGTGATGCGCGCCGGTGAGAACGCCAGCCGCACCATCGCCGCAGTCAAACAGCGCCTCGAGGCACTCGCCGCATCGTTGCCCGACGGGGTCGAGATTGTGCCCGTGTACGACCGCAGCGGTTTGATTCAGCGCGCGGTGGACAACCTGTGGAGCAAATTGCTGCAGGAGATGGCCGTGGTGTTTGTGGTGTGTGCCTTGTTTTTGTTTCATCTGCGATCTTCGCTGGTGACCGTGCTGTCGTTGCCGGTTGGGGTGCTGACGGCCTTTCTCATCATGCATTGGCAGGGTTTGAACGCCAACATCATGTCGCTGGGCGGCATCGCCATCGCCATCGGTGCAATGATCGATGGGGCGATTGTGATGACTGAAAACCTGCACAAGCACCTGGAACGCGACGACGGCAATCACCTGAGTCATTGGCAGCGCGTCACCGAGGCCGCCGCCGAGGTCGGCCCGGCGCTGTTTTTCAGTCTGCTGATCATCACCGTCAGCTTCATTCCGGTGTTCACCCTGCAGGCGCAGGAAGGTCGCCTGTTTGCCCCGCTGGCCTTCACCAAAACCTATGCCATGGCCGCGGCCGCCGGCCTGGCCGTGACGCTGGTGCCGGTGTTGATGGGGCTGTTCATCCGCGGCGGTGTGCGACCGGAACACCGCAATCCACTCAACCGGGCATTGCAGCGCGGCTATCGCCCGTTGTTGGGTTGGGCGCTGAATCACCCCGCGCTGGTGCTGCTGATGGCCGCTGTGCTGATGTTGTCCGCGCTGTACCCATTGCGCCACAGCGGGCGGGAGTTCATGCCGCCGCTGGACGAGGGCGATCTGATGTACATGCCCACCACCCTGCCCGGCATCGCCATCGACACCGCGCGCGATCTGTTGCAGCAAACCGACCGCATGATCCGCAGCGTGCCGGAAGTGGCGCGGGTGTTTGGCAAGGTCGGTCGCGCCGAGACCGCCACCGATCCGGCGCCGTTGACCATGATTGAAACCTTCATCCAGCTCAAGCCGCGGGCGCAATGGCGCCCCGGCATGGACACCGACGCGGTGATTCGGGCGTTGGACGACGCGGTGCAGGTGCCGGGTCTGACCAACGCCTGGGTGATGCCGATCAAGACCCGCATTGACATGCTGGCCACCGGCATTAAAACACCGGTTGGGATCAAAATCGCCGGGCCGGATCTGGCCCAGATTGAACGCATCGGCGGCGACATTGAGGCCATTCTGAATGACCTGCCGGGCACCGCTTCGGTGTACGCCGAACGGGTCACCGGCGGGCGCTACATTCAAATCGACATCCAGCGCAACGCCGCCGCCCGTCACGGCCTCAACATCGACGACGTGCACACAGTGATCGCTGCGGCGGTGGGCGGCAACGCGGTCACAGAAACGGTCGAGGGGCCGGCCAGATACCCAGTCAACCTGCGCTACCCGCAGCACTGGCGGGATTCTCCGGAACGCCTCCAGGTGCTGCCGATCGTGACCGCCCGCGGAGAACACATCGTGCTGGGCGATGTGGCTGAAATTGACCTGGTTGACGGCCCGCCCGGCATCAAGAGTGAAAACGCGCAGCTCAACGGCTGGGTGCTGGTGGACATCGAAGGCGTCGACGTCGGTCAATACGTGGCGCAGGCGCGCGACGCGGTGGCCGAGCGCTTGCAATTGCCAGCGGGCCATTCCATCCGCTGGTCTGGCCAGCATGAATACATGCTGCGCGCGCGCCAATCGCTGCAGCAGGTGGTGCCCATGACGGTGTTGATCATCGCCTTGTTGCTGTTCATGAATTTTGGCCGTCTGACCGAAGTGCTGATCGTGCTCGGCACCCTGCCAATGGCCGTCACCGGCGGTTTGTGGCTGGCGCACCTGGCGGGTTACAACTTTTCCATTGCCCTGGGCGTCGGCCACATTGCGCTGGCCGGTGTGGCGGTGGAGATCGGTGTGATCATGCTGATTTATCTGAACCAGGCGCGTGAGCGTTTGCGCAGCCAGGGACTCCACATCACGCCACACAAGCTGCGCGAAGCGGTGTTGCACGGCGCCGCGCAACGCATCCGGCCGGTGCTGATGACCTCGGTGACGGTGATTGTCGGCCTGTTGCCGATCATGTTCGGCGATGGCACCGGCAGCGACATCATGCGCCGCATTGCCGTGCCCATGGTGGGCGGCATGGTGTCTGTGCTGATGCTGGCGCTGTTTGTCATCCCGGTGGTGTATTATCTGGTGTATAGAGAATCCAACAATGAACACCCCACCGATCAGTCCACGTGAATCTTTCTGGCGCATGGCCGGGGTGTTTCTGCGCCTCGGCCTGACCGCCTTCGGCGGCCCGGTGGCGCATCTGGGATAT
Source organism: Marinicellaceae bacterium (assembly GCA_050303435.1). Classification (GTDB taxonomy): domain Bacteria; phylum Pseudomonadota; class Gammaproteobacteria; order Xanthomonadales; family Marinicellaceae; genus JBNLBT01. The sequence continues at coordinate 86,995 of JBNLBT010000002.1, read as the reverse complement.
TTCCACCGCTGTTTTGTGCAACGCCTGCGCTGGCTCAACGAATCGCAGTACGCCGAACTGCTGGCGCTGTTGGGCGCGCTGCTGGCGGTCAGCAACGGGGCCACTGTAGGCACGGAAACCCCCGTACGCAGCAATTCGTGACTTCTGGGACTGTACAATGATTGACCCTTGGACAACCATGTGTCCACTTGAGCCAACCGACCGGTGCCCTTGGGTTTTGTCATCGCGGCAAGGCCACACCGGGCGCCATGAAACGGACGCGTCGCGGCCCGCCATTCAGCGTCGGACACAACAACACAAACAGGTACTTTTCATGTTTAAATACAATTCTCAACCCTTGATTCGCCTGCTGGGACTGGCCTGGCTGCTGGCGCTGAGCGCCTGCAGCAACCACTCACAACAGGCCCAACAACCGGTCGAATCCGACAACCCGCTGCTGGCCGAATGGACTGGCCCTTATGGCGGCGTGCCGGCCTTTGACCGGATGCAGCTGGACGACGTGCGCGAAGCCATGCGCACCGCCATGGCCCTGAACAAAGCCGAAGTCGACGCCATCGCCAACAATCCGGCGCCGGCCACGTTTGAAAACACCGTGCTGGAAATGGAAAAAACCGGGGCGGCACTGAACCGGGTGTTCACCTATTGGGGCATTTGGGGCGCCAACCTGTCGAGCCCGGAATTTCGCGCCATTCAGGGCGAAATGGCCCCGGAAATCTCGGCTTATTTTTCCAGCATCACCCAAAATGAGGCCTTGTTCAAACGCATCCAGAAAGTCTATGAGGACAGCCTGAAAAATCCGCTTGAACCCGATCAACAACGCCTGGTGTGGCTGAACTACGACGGTTTCGCCAGCAATGGCGCCACCCTCAACGACGCCGACAAAAAGAAATACGCCGAAATCAACCAGCGGCTGGCGCAGTTGCACACGCAGTTTTCCAACAACGTGCTGGCCGATGAAGAAGGCTACGTGGTGTACCTGAACAAAGAGCAGCTGTCCGGCCTGCCGGATTCCTACATCAAAGCCGCCGCAAAAGCCGCCGCGGACCGCGACCACGCGGGGCAATACGCGGTGACCAACACGCGTTCTTCAATGGATCCGTTTCTGACCTATTCCAATGAACGCGCGCTGCGCGAACAGGTGTGGCGCAATTACTATTCTCGCGGCGACAACGGCGATGAGCACGACAACAACGCCATCATTGCGGAAATTCTCAAATTGCGCGATCAGCGCGTGGCCCTGCTGGGCTACGACAATTACGCCGCGTGGCGTTTGCAGAACCGCATGGCCAAAACCCCGCAACGCGCCATGGACCTGATGCAGGCGGTGTGGCCGGCCGCGCTGGCCCGGGTTGAACAGGAAGTCGCCGACATGCAGGCGCTGGCCGATGCCGAAGGCGCCAACATCAAGATCAAGCCCTGGGATTACCGCCACTACGCAGAAAAAGTGCGCAAGCAGAAATACGACCTGGATTCCGATGAAGTGAAACAGTATCTGCAACTGGACAAGCTGCGCGAAGCGATGTTCTTCGTCGCCGGCGAGTTGTTCAATTTCACCTTCACGCCAGTGGCCGAAGGCGTGGTGCCGGTGTACCACCCGGACGTGAACGTCTGGGAAGTGCGCGACAAACGCAACAACGCGCTGGTGGGACTGTGGTATCTCGACCCCTTTGCCCGCACCGGCAAACGCTCCGGCGCGTGGGCCAATTCCTACCGCAGCCACGAAACCTTCAATGGCAAACAGACCGTCTTATCGTCCAACAATTCAAATTTCATCAAACCGGCGCCCGGGGAACCGGTGCTGGTGTCCTGGGACGACGCACAAACGTTTTTCCACGAGTTCGGTCATGCGCTGCACTCACTGGCATCGCAGGTGCGCTACCCGGGCCTCAACGGCGGCATCCGCGACTACACCGAGTTTCAGTCGCAGTTGCTGGAGCGCTGGCTGTCCACCGATGAAGTGATCAACCGCTATCTGGTGCACTACAAAACCGGCGAGCCGATTCCTGCGGCGCTGATTGACAAGATCAAGCGTGCAGCGACCTTCAACCAGGGCTTCTCAACCACCGAATACCTGGCTTCGGCATTGATCGACATGAAATTCCACACCAGCGACGTCGAGAACATTGATCCGGACGCGTTTGAACGCGAACAGCTGGCCGCGCTGGGCATGCCCGAAGAAATCGTCATGCGCCACCGCACCCCGCATTTTGGCCACGTGTTTTCCGGTGAAGGCTATTCCGCCGGATACTACGGCTATCTGTGGGCCGACGTGCTGACCTCCGATGCGGCCGAAGCCTTTGCCGAAGCGCCCGGTGGTTTCTACGACAAGGCGCTGGCGGAAAAACTGGTCAAATACCTGTTTGCCGCCCGCAACGCGCTGGATCCGGCCGATGCCTACCGCCAGTTCCGTGGCCGCGATGCGCGCATTGAAGCGCTGATGCGTGACCGCGGATTTCCGGTCACATCCGGCGACTGACCGCGGCCTTCGAAGTGACCCGACTAACCCGGTGCAATCCGCACCGGGTTTTTTTGTGCGCGAAGCGGCATCGCCCCCTGGGATCAGTTACAATGCCCCCACCCCTTGCTATCGGAGATCGCGATGATCACACTGCGAATCGGCGGCGTGCCTGAACACTACAACCACCCGTGGCACATGCACATGCAGGCCGCTTCAGCAACGCCTGAAAGCCGGCTACCCATGTTGCGCTGGCGCGATTACCCGGAAGGCACCGGACGCATGATCGAAGCGCTCAACAACGGCGAGCTGGATCTGGCGGTGCTGCTGACCGAGGGGGCCATCTCCGGCATCGCCCGCGGCGGCGATTTTCGCGTGGTGGGCTTTTTCACCGATGCAACGATCGTCTGGGGCATTCATGTGCCGCCCGACAGCGCCATACGCACCACCGCCGACATTTACCAGCACCGCTACGCCATCAGTCGCTACGGTTCCGGTTCGCATCTGATGCCGTACGTGCACGCGCGCGGCGAGAACTGGCCGGTGCACAAGCTGCAATTTGTGCGCGTCAACGACCTGGATGGCGCGCGACTGGCGTTTCGGGAGCACCGCGCCGACGTGTTTTTCTGGGAAAAATACACCACCCAGCCGTTTGTCAGCAGCGGCGAATTCCGCCGCATCGGTGAATACCCGACCCCGTGGCCGGGGTTTGTGCTGGTGGCCAGCGTAAAAAAACTGACCCTGCACCGCTCCGCGATCGAGCAGGTGTTCAGCGCGGTGCTGCAGCAGGCGCAGGCCCTGTTGGCCGATCCTGAGCGCGTGACCGTGATCGCGCGCCGATACGCCCTGGCCAAAGCCGATGCGCGCGCGTGGTTTGAGTACACGCGCTGGGCAGAGGCCATTGATCCGCGAGTGGACGTGCTCGAATCGGTGTGCAATACCTTGAAAGAACTGGGTCTGGTGCAGCAACTATTTGACCCGCGCACCTTGTGTGCGGTCGCCTGAATGGATTAAGATGCTTGCACCGGCGTGTGGCAGCGTGTCAGGCATCGCTGCGCAGGCCACCCCCGAATCGCATCACGAGGTACACATCATGAACGCACTGCGCATGTTGATGCTGTCGCTGTTTTCATCTGCGGCCATGGCTCATCCTTTCACCGAATGCATTGACGGCATGGCCGATTTCTATCCCTGCGACAACGTCGATCTGTTGACCCGCATGCACATCGAACACCTGGGCGGCCAGGCCAGCACCGCCGGCTCCGACATCTGGGGCTGGACCGATGCCGGCAGCGGCCGGGAGTTCGCACTGATGACCTTCAACGATTCCACCGCTTTCGTCGAAGTCACTGTGCCAACCGCACCGGTTTATCTGGGTCGCCTGGCCACTTCGTCCAGCCAGGTCAGCGTGTGGCGCGATGTCAAGGTGTACGCCGACCACGCCTTCATTGTGGCCGATAACGTGCCCAACCACGGCATTCAGATTTTTGACTTGACGCAATTGCTGACGGTATCGAATCCACCGGTGGAGTTCAGCGAAACCGCCATCTACAGCGGCATTGAAAACGCTCACAACATCGTCATCAATGAAGACAATGCCACCGCATTTGCGGTCGGCAGTGACACCTGCGCCGGTGGTCTGCACATGCTCGACATCAGCAACCCGACCAGCCCCGTGTTCACCGGTTGTTTCAGCAGCGACGGCTACACCCACGACGCCCAGTGCGTGATTTATCAGGGCAGCGACAGTGAACACATCGGCAAAGAAATCTGCGTCAATTCAAATGAAGACACCGTGACCATCGTGGATGTCACGGACAAAAACAATCCGCTGCAACTCTCACGCAACAACTATTCAGGTTCAAGTTACACGCACCAGGGCTGGCTCACTGAAGACCACCGCTATTACCTGATGGACGACGAGCTGGATGAACAAAACAGCGGGTTCAATACCCGCACTTACATCTGGGATTTTGCCGATCTGGACAACCCCCAGGTGCTGGGCCATTACACCGGCAACACCCCATCCATCGACCACAACCTGTACATTCGCGGCCAATACGCCTACCTGAGCAACTACCGCAGCGGACTGAGAATCCTGGACATCAGCGACATTGGCAATGCCCAGTTGAATGAGGTGGCGTTTTTTGACACCTACCCGGATTCAGATTCCGCCAGTTTTTCTGGCGCCTGGAGCAATTACCCGTATTTCGACAGCGGCACCGTGATTGTCAGTGACATCCAGGGCGGCTTGTTTATTCTGGGCCCCAAAAACCTGTGCCCGGCCGCCAGTGAACCGCCGCAAAATCTGCAGGCCATCGGCAATGGCGACAATAGCGTGCAGTTGAACTGGGATCTGGATCTGGGGCCCGACGAAGCCTACACGGTGTATCGCAGTTACGGCGATTGCAGCAACCCCACCTGGAACGCCGTCGGCAGTGGGCTGCTGAGTGCAGCCTTCACCGACTCAACGGTGTCCGGTCAGGTCGATGTGTCCTACGCGATTGCCAAACATTCAACCGTGAGCAATTGCCAGTCGCAACCCAGCCAGTGTGTCACCGTGCAAACCACCGGCGCGTGCACCGCACCGCCGATTTTCTCAGGCCTGGCAACGGCCGTGAGCGCGGCCACCCAGCAATGCGGCGTTGAATTGAGCTGGCCCGCCGCGCAGTCACGTTGCGGTCAGGACGTCGGCTACCAGATTCACCGCGCAGACAGTGCAGATTTTGAACCGGCACCGGCCAACCTGTTGATCGCTGGACTGAACGGCACCATCCACACCGATCACAGCGCACTGCCGGCCACCGAACATCACTACATCGTGCGCGCGATTGACGCCGGCAGCGGCGCACAGGACGACAACCACGTCGCACTGGCGGCCAGCGCCACCGGCCCACTGACCGATGGCAGCTTCAGCACCGGCGCCGAAGTGGGCGATCCGGTGATGGACACCTTCAACACCCGTCACCAGGGCTGGCACATCAGCGAAGACGTGGCGCAAGCGGGCCTGCGCAGTTTCTTCTCCACCTCCAGCAGCGGCTTGTGTGTGACCCTGACCAGCCCGCCGCTGGCGCTGACTGCCGCGCAATCCACGCTCCTGAATTTTCACACCCGCTATCACATTGAGGAACGCACCGCCACCACCGCCTGGGACGGCGGACTGGTGGAAATTTCCAGCGACGGCGGCAACAACTGGCAGCGGCCGGCGCTGACGCCGAATTACACCCACACCATGGACAACACCTCCGATGCCTGTGCGCTGGGCAATGGCACGCCGGTGTTCAGCGGACCGCAGGACGCCTGGCAGCAGCACAGCCTGGATTTGTCCGCCTTTGCTGGACAAACCGTTCAGCTGCGCTGGGTCTATTCCAGCGACAATTTTGTCAATGAAGAAGGCTGGTTCGTAGACGACATCGACATCACCCATGTGCAAGTGCCGGGCCAGTGCAGTGCTGCAGTCGATCTGATCTTCGCCAACGGCTATGAGTGAAGCTATGAAAATGGTCATGGCGGTGATCAAGCCGTACAAGCTGGACGACGTGCGCGACGCCCTGGAGCAAGCGGGCATCAATGGCATTACGGTCACTGAAGTGAAGGGATTTGGGCGTCAGAAAGGCCACACGGAGTTGTACCGTGGAGCCGAATACATCGTTGATTTCCTGCCCAAACTGAAACTCGAAATCGCGGTCACCGAAGCGCAGCTTGATCGGGTCATTGACGCCATCCTGACCACCGCCGGCAGCAACAAGGTCGGCGACGGCAAACTGTTTGTTTACGACCTGAATCAGGTGATCCGCATCCGCACCGGTGAAAGCGGCGCGGACGCGTTGTGATACATCGGTTAATCTAAGTACGCACCCATCCCGGCGCATTTTTCAGGGTCGGTCACATCAGCAATGACCGTTCAAAGCGATTGAACGGGGGTTTCATGACCTCGCTTGAACCCATGGCTTTAAAGTGGCACCACCCTGTGCCACTCCGGCGAACACTCAGCGCTGCGACATGTGCGGTGACCAGGCCGGTTCACGCACGTGGCCTTCGCTGAGCAGCAACTGATTGGTGGTCTGACCATCCACCGACACCGCCATCAACAGACCTTGCCCTTGGGAATTTTTACTGGCATAAATCACCATGGAACCGTTCGGAGCAAAACTGGGCGTTTCATCCAGCGGCCCGGCACTGAGCACCTGCAAGGCGCCCGATGGCAGATGCAGCAAGCCGATTTTGTACACGTTGTTGTTGCCGTGCACCATGGCCAGGTAATCGCCGTTGGGCGAAACCCGCGGGCGGGTGTTGTAATCGCCGGTGAAACTGACGCGTTTGACTGAGTGATCGACCAAATCGGCGCGATAGACTTGCGGTTTGCCACCGCGATCTGAAGTGAAGTACAGCGCGCGGCCGTCCGGTGAATAACTTGGCTCGGTGTCGATCGCCCAATTGTTGGTCACCTGATTGAGTTTTTTACTGTATATGTCCACGGTGTAAATTTCCGGGTTGCCGGATTTCGACAACGCCACCGCCAGCGTGCGGCCGTCTGGAGAAAACACCGGGGCCCCGTTGATGCCTTCATAGGCGGTGATCTGTTCACGCGCACCGGTGGCCAGATCCTGCAAAAAAATGGATGAGTTGCCTTGCTCAAAAGACACATAGGCCAGTTTCTTGCCGTCCGGAGACCAGCTGGGTGAAAGCAGCGGTTCCTTGGAACGCACCAACGCCTGCGGCGCATGGCCGTCGGCGTCGGCGACCATCAGTCGATACATCAATGCGCCGTCCTCCATGACCGCGGTGACGTAAGCAATTTTGGTTGAGAATGCGCCGGGAATGCCGAGCACCGCTTCATAGATGCGATCGGCGATGTAGTGTGCACCGGCGCGCAATTCAACCTCGTGCAGCGGCAATGTCAAGGCCAGCAACTGTTTCTGCTCAGCAATGGCGAACAGGCGAAAACGCACTTCCAGCCGACCGCCGGAAACCGGCGCGATGTCTCCAAAAGCCAGGTAATCGGCTCCAAGCAATCGCCAGGTGCCGAATTTGACGTCATCGCCGATGTTCGGCTGCTCCACCAGCAGATCGTCCTCCAGCGGCTTGAACTCACCCGACCGTGCCAGGTCGTTGCGAATGATTTCATGCATCGCCAGGGCGGGCGTCACACCGCGCGCGGTGAATGGGGCAATGGCGATTGGCAGGGCACTGGCCTTGCCGCCATCAATTGTGATGTGCAATTGCGCGGAGGTATTCAGCGCCACCAGCAACAACAGGGGGGTTATAAACTTTCTCATCATTTCATTCATTGGTTTGGTTGTAGATAAAATCAATTGTGATGTTGCGGTCGAACACGGATTCAAACCCCTGATAAGGCAAGGGATCGGATTTTCTCACCGCATTGAGTATGGAATTTCTCACCACCGCGTCGGCCACACAGGGGCTGCCGATGCTGGCGTCGATCACGCCGCCGCCGGGGATCTGCTTGACGTGCAGGGTGCACTGCACGTTGCGCGCCGAGGCCGGGCGGCTCCAGTTGTTGGTGATGCGCGCCTTGATGCTGGCCAGATAGCGGCTGCGCAGGCGATTTTCCGGCCGATTTTCCCCTTGCGGATCGCCCACCGGGGGGTTGCCACTCGGTTCATCGACCGTCGGATTCTGTTGTTCGATCTGCGCCAGTTGCTGCTGTTGCTGTTTCAGCTTCTGCTCCGCCTCCAGACGTTTTTTGCGGATTTCTTCCAGGCGTTTCTGGCGTTCGGTGCGTTCACGCAGCTGCTTTTCCCGCAGCGCTTCATCAATTTTGGGTTGCACCCTTTCTGGCGGTTTTTGTTCCGTGGGGACTGGCTTCACATCAGGCGGCTTACTTTCGACCGGCTTGGTTTCCAGCGGCTTGACTTCGGGTGGCTGGGTTTCCGGTTCAACCCGCTGCACCGGCGGTTTGACTTCAGGTTGTTTCACTTCGGGCGGTTTGCGGGCCGGCGCTTTGCTGATCAAATCGTCCAGATCCATGATCTGCGCTTCAATCGCCATACCGCGGTGCATTTTAAAATCGTGGCGCACACTGAACAGCACCAGCCCGGCCAGCAACACCGCGTGCAAAGACAACGACCAGAACAAACCAATGAATTGGTCTTTTCGCGTCATGGCCGCTCGGTCAGGGGGTCGCTGATCAGGCCCACTTTGCCGGCCCCGGCTTTTTGCGCAATCACCATCGCCGCATACACGCGGCCGTAATCCACCGCGCGGTCGGCACCAATCATGATGGGCAGGTCTTTGTTGGCCTTGACGAAAGCGCTGAGTTTGGTCTGCAGTGTTTGCGCATCGATGAGTTCAAATTCGCCGCCGATGGACAGGTACATATCGCCGTTCTCGGTGACGTTGATCACCGCCGGTTCGGTTTCTATGGTCACCGTGTTGGCGTTGGATTCCGGCAAATTGACGTCCACACCCAGGTTCATCAGTGGTGTGGTGATCATGAAGATAATCAACAACACCAGGGTGACGTCGATGTAGGGCACCACATTGATTTCCGCCTTGATCTTACGTGCGCGGCGCATGCTCAACCCACCTGGCGGTGCAGGATCGCGGAAAATTCTTCCTTGAACGCGTCGTATTGCATGTACAGGCGTTCCACGCGGTCACTGAAGCGGTTGTAAAATATCACCGCTGGAATGGCGGCGAACAAACCCATGGCGGTGGCAATCAAGGCTTCTGATATGCCAGGCGCCACCAGCGCAATGGTGGCCTGTGTGACGTCCGAAAGCGCGTGAAATGACAGCATGATACCAATCACCGTGCCGAACAGCCCAATGTACGGACTGGTGGAGCCGATGGTCGCCAGGGTGGGCAGGTGGCTTTCCAGGTCATCGATCTCACGGTTCAGTGCCACGCGCATGGCGCGATCGGAGCTTTCCATGGTGCGAATCATGCCGTTGTTGATCTTTTTCAGGCGCTGGAACTCCTTGAATCCAGAAACAAATATTTTCTCAAGTCCGCTGTTGTTGTGATTGATCAGCTGGTCGTACAGACGGTTCAGATCGATGCCGGACCAGAACTGCTCTTCGAATTTTTTCGCCTGCTTTTGCGCGTTTTTCAAAATCGACGACTTGCGGCTGATGATCAGCCAGGACCACACCGAGGCCAGAATCAAAATCAACATGACCACTTTAACCGGCATTGAAGCGTTCAGCAGAATGTCGAGGTAGTAGTTGGTGGAATCGTTCAACGCATGATCTCCTGTTTCAGATGGTGAGGGAATTTGACCGGTTTGAAGTCGGATGCCCGAATGCACACCGCACGCACCTGCGCCCGCGCCAACAGCCGTTCATCCACATGCATGCTTTGCGCAATGTCCATGCTGGCGTTGCGAAAAGTCACCGGCTGACAACTCACGGTGATCAAATCGTCGAGCCTGGCCGGACTGATGTACTCAATGTGCATGCTGTGGATGGCGAATTTCAGGTCGTGCTGTGCCGCCAGCCGACTCTGTACAATCCCGCACGATCTCAACCAGTCAGTCCGCACCCGTTCAAAAAAGTTCAAATAATTTGCGTGATACACCACCCCGCCGGCGTCGGTGTCCTCGTAATAAACGCGGAATTTGGCGCGGTATATGCTGTGGCTGTTTTCATTCATCAAAGAGGTCCTTGTTGGGCCCGCCAGGCGGCTTGAGGCCCAGCCATTGCCAGGTCTTGCGGGTGGCCACGCGACCGCGCGCGGTGCGCGCAATGAAGCCCTGCTGGATCAGATACGGCTCCAGCACATCCTCCACAGTGCCTTTTTCCTCGCTCAGAGATGCCGCCAGCGAATTCACGCCGACCGGTCCGCCATTGAACTGATCGGTCAGAATCTGCAACAGGCGACGGTCCATTTCATCCAGCCCGGTTTCGTCCACCTGCAGCATGCCCAGAGCCTCAGCGGCCAGCGCGCTGGTGATCACCCCGTCACCGCGCACCTCGGCGAAATCACGCACCCGCCGCAGCAGGCGGTTGGCAATGCGCGGGGTGCCGCGCGCGCGGCGGGCGATTTCCTGACAACCGGCGGCCTCCGCTTCGATGTTGAGAATGCGCGCCGATCGCGCCACGATTTGCGACAACTCGCCGACGCGGTAAAATTCCAGCCGCTGCACGATGCCAAAACGATCGCGCAGCGGTGAGGTCAACAGCCCCGCGCGGGTGGTTGCGCCGACCAGCGTGAAGGGCGGTAAATCCAGTTTGATCGAACGCGCGGCCGGGCCTTCACCGATCATGATGTCGATCTGGAAATCCTCCATCGCTGGATACAACACTTCTTCCACCACCGCCGAAAGGCGATGAATTTCATCAATGAACAGCACGTCGTGGGGTTGCAAGTTGGTCAGCAAAGCCGCCAGATCGCCGGCTTTTTCCAGCACCGGTCCTGACGTCTGGCGCATGGACACGCCCATTTCATGGGCAATGACGTGCGCCATGGTGGTTTTGCCCAGTCCGGGTGGACCAAAGATCAGCACGTGGTCCAGAGATTCGGCGCGCTGTCGAGCGGCTTCAATAAACAAGGCCATCTGTTGTTTGACCGCTTCCTGACCGAGGTATTCGGCCAGCACCGTCGGCCGGATCGACGCATCGATGTGCAATTCATCGCTGCTTTCTGACTGGGCATCGATCAAGCGTTCATCGTTCATTTGTTGCCTTTGTTCTGTAAACTGAGGCGAATGATTTCTTCCACCGGCATGCCGTCAGTGGCCACCGACTTAACCATTTGTGCGGCCTGTTGGGGTTTGTAACCGAGCGACATCAGCGCGCTTTCTGCCTGTTGCTGTGCGGTCATGTTGGCGGCCACAGCCGGCCTTGGTGCACCGCCTGCGGCGCCCCCCTCAAACCCGACTTTGTCCTTCATTTCTATCAACAAGCGCTGCGCGGTTTTCTTGCCGATGCCCGGCACGGCCACCAAGGCCTGAACATTCTGTGCCTGAATTTCACCGGCGAATTCACTCGCGGTCATGACCGACAGGATGGCCAGCGCCGATTTGGCGCCCACGCCATTGACTTTCAGCAGGTTGCGAAACAGACCGCGCTCGGCCAGCGTAGTGAACCCGTAGAGAATTTGTGCGTCTTCGCGCACCAGATGATGAATCACCAGCGTGACCGGTTGATTTTTCATTGGCAGTTCATTGAACACCCGCGTGGGCGCCTCAATTTCATAGCCCACGCCGTTGACGTCCACCAGTAAATGCGGCGGATCCACGTGAATCAATTCACCCTGAATGCGTCCAATCATCGACGCGCCCTGCCGCTGAATTGATGCACCGCCCAACGGGAATTTGCATGACAGATGCAGGCCGCCAACGCGTCGGCTGCATCGGCCTGAATGGTTTCGTTCAGATTCAACATCAGGCGAACCATGTATTGAACTTGCGTCTTGTCGGCACTGCCCTTGCCGACCACCGCCTGTTTGATGGCGCGCGGCGCGTATTCAAACACCGGCAACTCGGCCGACACCGCGGCACAGATGGCGGCCCCGCGTGCCTGACCCAGCTTCAGGGCCGATTGCGCGTTTTTCGCCATGAACACGGTTTCTATGGCCACTTCATCGGGCCGGTATTGCTGAATGATTTGCCCCACTTCTGTGAAAATAACCCGCAACCGATCGGCGAATTCACCGCGCGGACAGTGGACCGTGTGATGGCACACGGACTGGATGTTTTGCCCGTCCGCATCCACCACCGCGACGCCTGTCATGCGTGAACCCGGATCAATGCCGATGATTCTGACCATCAATCGTCGTACGCTTCAGCCGGAATGACCGCGTTGTGGTACACATTTTGCGTGTCATCCAGATCTTCCAGTACATCAATGAATTTGATCATCGAACGGCCGGCGTCCGCGTCCAGTTCAACTTCGGTGTCGGCGCGCTGGGTGATTTCGGAATCGTCTGGCGAAAAGCCGGCCTGTTGCATCTGCTCCAGCACCGCCATGTAGTCCTGGAACGCAGTGATCACTTCAATTGAATCGTCATCGGCGCTAGAAACGTCTTCAGCCCCGGCTTCCAGCGCGGCTTCCATGATGGCGTCTTCATCGGTGCCCGGCGCGTAGCTCAATACACCAATTTTGTTGAACAGATAGGCCACCGAACCGCTGGTGCCCAGATTGCCGCCGAATTTGCTGAAAGCGTGACGCACTTCGCCCACAGTGCGATTGATGTTGTCGGTGACGCATTCGACCAGCACCGCCACCCCGCCGGAGGCATAGCCTTCGTAGGTGACTTCTTCAAACACCACGCCTTCAAGTTCACCGGTGGCCTTTTTGATCGCCCGCTCGATGTTGTCCTTGGGCATGTTGGCGGCGTTGGCCTTGTCGATCGCCAAACGCAGTCGGGGATTGCTTTCAACTTCGCCGCCGCCTTCCCGGGCGGCAATGGTGACTTCACGAATGATGCGCGTAAAAATCTTTCCGCGTTTGGCGTCCTGGGCCCTTTTGCGGTGTTGTATATTGGCCCATTTGCTGTGTCCAGCCATCAATATTTCCACAATTGAACAGCGTTTAATTGTACCTGATTTACCCGGAGCCTGTGTTAGAATTTGACACTTTAACGGCCCGGAGAAGTCATGAAAATTGCCAGTTGGAACATCAATTCATTGAACATCCGGTTGCCCCAGGTGCTCGACTGGCTGAACACCCATCAACCGGATGTGCTGGCCCTACAGGAAACCAAAACCGCCGACGAGAATTTCCCCCTTGAGGCCTTCACCGAAGCCGGCTGGCAGGTCAGCTTCAATGGCCAGAAAACCTACAATGGCGTGGCCACAGTTTCGCGCACACCGGCGCAGGATGTGCTCACCGAAATACCCGGTCTGCACGACCCCCAGCGGCGGTTCCTCGCCTGCAGCGTGGACGGCGTGCGCGTGATCAATCTGTATGTGGTCAATGGCCAGGAACCCGGCAGTGAAAAATTCACCTACAAAATGAAATGGCTCGATAAAGTGCGTGAATACATCGAAGAGCAATTGGTGCGCTGCGAGGAACTGGTGGTGCTGGGTGATTTCAACATCACACCCGAAGACCGCGATGTGCATGACCCGCAGCTGTGGCAAGGCAAGATTCACTGCACCGATGAAGAACGTGACGCCCTGGATGCCATGTTGGCTCTGGGTTTACAGGACACGTTTCGGCTGTTACACGATGAAGACGGCTATTTCAGCTGGTGGGATTACCGACGCGGCGCCTTTCCGCGCAACCACGGTTTGCGCATCGACCTGATTCTGGCTTCAGAAGCCCTGGCAGAACGCATCGGTGCGGCCTACATAGATGTCGAACCGCGGCGCAATGAACGCCCATCAGACCACACGCCGGTGGTGGCAGAATTTCTCGATTGATGATATACAGCAGAATTTCAGAATCCCCAATAAAGATAACCTGCAATACACTATGGAGCCTCTGAACCTCTTCAGAATTCTAAGGTTTTACCGTATCACAGGTTATCGGCTTGCACTGGATATTGATAGGGGGTATGCAAGCTGCCACTTATTGTAGGGTCAAGGTCAAGCAGTTGCAAATCAAATTCACTTTTTTTTGCGTTTTTTTCCAAAAAACCGCGGTGACCTTTGGCACTGGCCTGTTCAGGCGTGTTTTTGTAGCATAATAACTCAAATCCCATTGCGCCAGAGCGAGGTAAGCAAAATGACAGACCAAGACAAAGACACCGTCATCGAAACTGAAGAAGTGGTTGAGAAAAACCACAGCAAAAAAGCCAGTCACGACATTTTCAGCCGGATTTTCCACACCCTGTTTTTGGGCGTGATCGGTTGGTTTGCCTTGTGGATTTTCTGCTTTGTGATCGTGGTGCAAATCGGCTTCCTGATCATCACCGGCTCACTCAACCAGAATCTCAAGGCTTTCAACGCGGAAGTGGGTGATTATCTCAGCGAAATCATCAAATACCTTTCGTTTCAGACCGAAGCCAAACCGTTTCCGTTTAAATCCTGGAATTGTGAAACCAAAACGGACACACGCAATGGCTCTGAGAACAATCAGACCGCCTGATCCAGCAGCGGCGGTCAATCAAAAACCCGTGCTTTGCGCGGGTTTTTTTTGCTTTAAAGGGCGCCGGGTGCCGATTATAATGCCTGCATGCGCATTCACGAATTGAAGAACTATTGCCTGGTGCTTGATAAAGTGGTTTTTGTCAGCGCTGTGTTCGCCACAGAAGACAGCCAGGGTGCACAGTTCAATGTGCGACTGGTGGACGCCTTGTTGAAAATGAAGTTCCCCAATCACGCCAGCGCGGTGCTGGAACGGGAAATGTTGATTAAGGCGTTGAAACAGGCCTGATCAGGCGTAATTCTGATACAACACCACAAACCAGCTGAAGGCGGTCAACAACAGTGTAAAAAACACCGCCGCTGAACCCATGTCCTTGGCACGTGCCGCCAGCTCATGACGTTCCTCGCCACACACCAGATCCACCACCGCTTCAATCGCGGAATTCAATATCTCCACAATCAACACCAGCAGCAGCGGTGTCAGCAGCATCCAGAACTGAACCATTGACTGCGCCAGCCACACCGCCAGTGGCGTCATCACCAGCACCAGTTTCAACTCCAAGCGAAAAGACGCCTCGTGCTTGATCGCAGCGCGGATGCCTTGCATCGACCACTGCGTCGCCTTGATGATGTCTTTGATGCCGCGCCGGTTGGGATTTGGCATGCGTCAGGGGTTCCAGACCACGTCCGGTTGTTTCACCGCCTTGACGTCATCCAATCGTCGCACCGGCGTGTGATGTGGCGCGGATTTCAACACTTCAATATCGGTGCGGGCCTGTTCCAGAATCTCGCACATGGCCTCAATGTACGCGTCCAGCGTCTGTTTGGACTCGGTCTCGGTCGGTTCAATCAGCAGGCATTCGGCCACCAGCAGCGGGAAATACACCGTCGGCGCGTGCATGCCGCGATCCAACAGCGCCTTGGCCATGTCACTGGCCAACAGACCCAGCTCCTTGGCCTGTCTTTTCAGCGTGATGATGAATTCATGGCTCGCACGACGGTTCGGGAAGGCCGCTCGAAAACCGCGTTGCTGCAGTGATTTGAGCATGTAGTTGGCATTCAATGTGGCAAATTCCGCCACCCGTTGCATGCCTTCGCGCCCGAGCAGCAAAGCGTACACATAGGCGCGCAGATTGACTCCGGCGTTGCCGCCAAAGGTCGACAATTGACCGATGCTTTTGGGCGCCATGCTTTGGTCCACGAAATGATACCGTCCATCGGTTTTGCCAACGTATGGCACCGGCATGTAGGGCAGCAGGCGTTCACTCACGCCGATCGCGCCCGAACCCGGCCCGCCGCCACCATGCGGCGTTGAGAACGTCTTGTGCAAATTCATGTGAATCACATCAAAGCCCATGATGCCCGGGTTGGTTTTGCCGATGATGGCGTTCAGATTGGCGCCGTCGTAATACAGCAGGCCGCCGGCCTGGTGCACCAGCGTGGCGATTTCTTTGATGCGACTTTCAAACACACCGAGGGTGGACGGATTGGTCAGCATGATCCCGGCTGTTTGCGGTCCAAGCACTTTCTTCAATGCATCCAGATCCACGTTGCCGTCCTGGTCGGTGGGGATCTCACGCACTGAATAACCGCACATGATGGCGGTGGCGGGGTTGGTGCCGTGGGCCGCGTCCGGCACGATGATTTCCGTGCGCTGATCATCGCCGCGGTCTTCGTGGTAGGCTCGGATCATGGCCACACCGGCGAATTCACCCTGGGCGCCGGCCATCGGCACCAGCGACACGCCGGCCATGTTGGTGATGGATTTAAGGATGTTCTGCAAATCGTGCATGCAACCCAGGTACCCTTGCGACAAGGTCGCGTGGGCCAGCGGATGCCGGGCCAGAAATTCTTCGCGCATGGCCAGTGAATTGCAGGCCCGCGGATTGTATTTCATGGTGCATGAACCGAGCGGGTAAAAATTGGTGTCGATGGAAAAATTTTTCTGGCTCAGGCGGGTGTAATGACGCACCACATCCAATTCACTGACGTGTGGTAATCCGGTTTCACCGGTGCGCCGATGGGCGGCGGGTATTTCCACCTGCAGTTCCGCCGCTGCCGGTGACTGTGCCCGGGCGGTGCGCCGGGGTCTGGACTTTTCGAAAATCAGCATCGCTTGGGTCACTCCCCTCAATGGTTTGCAATACAGCGCTGAATTGTATCACCAAAGGCGTTCATTTGTTTGCGCCTGTGGCAATAATTCACACGCGTTCACCGCGATTTGCAGCAGGCCGGGTGAGCAACCATCGGCCCGCGCCGGCGGCGGCGCTGGTGCGTGCGTCGGTGCGCCCCGCCCATTGGGTCGAGACGCACCGCCCGTTGCCCGTTTGTCAAGCCATCACACTGCCGTGGCGGCCGACGATTGAATGGCGCTTTCAGCCGGTCTTAAAACCAATAATTGAATGACGCGTGCACATTGCGCCCCGCGGCTTCCAGTCCAGACGCGTGAATGCGGTATTTTTTGTCGAACAGGTTTTCCAGACCCAGTCTGAGGCGAAACTGCTCTGTGATGTTCCAATTGGCATACAAATCGTACACCGCAAAACCGCCGGTGCCATTGGGGTTGATGCGCGCGTCCCGCGCATCGCGAGAACTCAGGCGGTGCTGGCTGGCGGCAAAACGCACCTGGCCTTTGGCTTCCCAGCGCTCAGACACCGGCTGTTTGTAAGACAGCACACCGTACAATGGCGGAATCCGATCCGCCGGTTCGCGTTCATCGTCCAGCACTTCTTCGCCCCACACCCAGTTGACGTTGCCGGACAGTACGCCACCTTCGCCGACGATCCAATTGAACTCCGATTCGAGGCCGTAAATATTCACATCGCTGAGATTGGCCGATTGCACAATCACACGGCCGTCGTCGGTCAACTCACCGGTTTCCACCGAGGCGATCTGGTCGCTGTAGTCCGAGTAATACGCCACCACCTCAGCCTGCCATCCATTGCCGGCGTGCTTCCAGCCAAAATCCACTGAATGCACCACTTCCGGATCCAGATTCGGGTTGATGACGTTGAAGCGGTTGCCCGGGCGTTCACCGACCTGCCCGAGATCAAAGATGTTGGGGGGACGGAATCCGCGGCCGATGTTGGCAAACACGCGGTGGTTGTTGTTGAGGAAGCGAATCCAGCTGACGTGCCAGGTCAGATCGTCTAGATTCAGCACGTCTTCGTCCAGATCCGGGCTGTTTAAATCAATGCGGTAATCGGAATAGCGTGCACCGACGGTGATTTCCTGCTCATTGAAAAACATGTGGTAATCCCCGTACAGTCCGACGCTGCGCAGCGACGATTCATTGGGAAATCGCGAGCCCACAGTGGACAGGACACCATCCGCGTCGCGTTCCTGACGCGCGCTTTCAATGGTATCGTCGTTGTAATCCAGTCCATAGATCAACTGGTTCAGGCTGGCAAATTTTTTCTCAAAATTGGCCTGCACAGTGAACAGGTCGCTGCTGTTCTGTTCAAAGCGCGTGGTGCTGGAACCGAAGCCGCGGCTTTCCCGATCGTCGGTGATTTTCTGCCAGGCCAGATGATAATTTGCTGCATCGTACCACGACGTGGCGCCGGTGGTTTCGTGGCTGAGGTGGGTAAACAACCGCTCGTTGGGCTTGAACAGGAACACTTCGGAATCCGGTTCGGTTTGACCAAAACCGGTCACCAGATTGTCCACCCGTGGCGTGGACGGCTGATGCAGGTACTGAATGTCAAACAGCCAGCTGTCTTCATCGTTCGGTGTATAGACCCATTTGTTGTTGGCCGAACGTGCCGAGTAGGCCGTGAACGGAATTTCATCGCCACCACCAATGCTGCGCACACCCACATCCTGATAACTCACGCCCAGAGAGGTCGCCAGCGTTGCATTGCCGGCGTCCAGATCCACGTGCGATATGGTTTTGTCATCTGCGCTGTCGTAGGACAGGTGCAATTGGCCGCTGAAATCAACG
Source organism: Marinicellaceae bacterium (assembly GCA_050303435.1). Classification (GTDB taxonomy): domain Bacteria; phylum Pseudomonadota; class Gammaproteobacteria; order Xanthomonadales; family Marinicellaceae; genus JBNLBT01. The sequence goes on along the minus strand of JBNLBT010000002.1, from coordinate 68,599 downwards.
GTGTCAGAAGTGAACGACGGCCGATGAGACAAAATGTTGACCACGCCGCCCATGGCGTCACCGCCATACAGCGTGGATGCCGGCCCACGCACCACTTCAATCTGTTCCACCAGAAATGGGTCGACCAGTGCCAGGTACTGATTCGGTGCGTTGCGGAAGAACGCGGTGTTCAGTCGCATGCCGTCCACCAGATGCACGTTTTGTGAGCCTTTCAGACCGCGGATGATCGGGATGGCCTGCCCCGGCGTGGTTTGCTGCACAAACACACCGGTTTCACCGGCCAGCAGATCCGGCAACAGGGTGTTTGGGCGCGACAGGATTTCATCCCGGGTGACCACGGACACTGCGCTGGCGGTGTCATTGGTGCTTTGCGCCGAACGGCTCGCAGTGACCTGTATGGTGGACAGAGATTCGGCGTCTCCAGGCACTTCGGGGGGGGTGACGTCGGTGGCCATTTGGCCGAGCAATAACAAATAAAGGTGCATCGGGATTCCTTTAAAAGAGCTGTGTTTGAGTTTCGTCGAGTCCAATGCACCGCTTGACCACCGGCCACAGGATTCAGACCTGAAAGCGGGCTAGTGTCGGCAATTTAAGCTGAATGAAAGCTGAACGAAACTGAACCGCAGGAACGGCTCGCTTGATGCCCATCCGTGGGCGGGTGTTTATTGCAGGGTGTCGGACTCTTTGGGTTTGTATTTTTCAATTTCCCGGATGGTCAGCAAATAGGATTTTTTGATCTTGTCCAACAGCTGTTCAATTTTGTCTTTTTCCTGATTGACCGCGGCAAATTCCATTTTTTTGCAAAAATAACTCAGGCCATTGGCGCCGATGTTGGCGCTGGTTGATTTCAGTGTGTGGGCTATTTTTTTGACCCCCGAGAAATCATTTTCAAGCAGGTATTTGCGCATCTTACGCAACAACATCGGTGATTCCTGCTTGAACAGCTCCAGCAATGAGTGGGTTTCATCACCCATGAATTCCTCGACTTCAGAGAGCACCTGTGTGTTCAGCCATTTGTTGTTGATGGTGAAATGACCGCTGGATTCCTGCACAATGGCCGCCTGTTTCTCCTTGGTCTGCGGCGTCGGCGCGGATTGAATCAACGGGTCCCATTTTTTCAGGGTTTTTTCCAGGATGTACCGGTTCAGCGGCTTGGACATATAATCGTCCATGCCCGCCGCCAGACATTTTTCCCGATCGCCAAGCATGGCGTTGGCCGTCATGGCAATGATGGGCGTGCGATTCAGCTGATTGGCTTCTTCGTATTCGCGCACCCGGCGCGTGCAGGCGTAGCCGTCCATCACCGGCATCTGACAATCCATCAGTATCATGCGGTAGCGGTTTTCTTTGGCTTTTTCCAGTGCTTCCATGCCGTTGTGTGCCACATCAAATGGAAAGCCAATGTAATCGATCAGTTTTTCCGCCACTTTGAGGTTCACTTCGTTGTCCTCAACCAACAGGATCGTAGGCAACAAACCGTCCACCGATTCGGTCGACACGGGCTCGGCGCTGGCCTGCTCCTCAGTCGGTGTCACCGCACCGGTGAGCTGGACGTCGTCCGGTTGCTCGGCCTCATCCACGCTGGGTTGGCCGGCGTTGCTGAACTTATTCAGCACGTTTTCAATCAGCGATGGCGACGGCAACATGCGCACATTGGTCAATTGATTCAAACCGGCAATGTTGCTGCGCGTCGAAACCACAAAAGTCCACACATCTTCCAATTCATTTTGTTCGATGCGGCTGGACAATTGCCGGAACGATTTGGCATTGGAGTCAAAATCAATGAACAACAAGATCGGTTTGCCCGATTCACCCATGGCGCGTTTCGAGACTATGCCATCGATCGCCAGTTGCAGAGACTTTGTGGTGTGCGCCGGGATATCCAATCGCTTAAGCTCCGCCTGAATCTCTTTAAACAGATCGGGGTTGGTGTTGACCAGCACGGCTTGATGGGTGTCATCTTGAAGACCTTCGGGCGCGTCGCCTGCTGCGGACTTAAGAAATGGCAGCTCAAACCAGAAGGTGCTGCCCTTGCCTTTATCGGATTCCACCCCGATTGAGCCGTTCAATAACTCCACAATTTTCTTGCTGATGGCCAGGCCAAGACCCGTGCCGCCGAATTTGCGCGTGGTTGATCCATCGGCCTGGGTGAAGGCGGTGAACAGTTTTTCTATCTGTTCGGCATCGATGCCTATGCCCTGGTCCTGTACAGCAAATCGGATGACCTCGGAGTTGGCCGTGGTTTTGACTTTGGCCGCGGTGATTTTGATCACGCCGTTGTCAGAAAACTTGATTGCATTGCTGAGCAGATTGGTGAGGATTTGCCGCACCCGAATGGGGTCGCCGCGCAACAACGGGCTCACGCCCGGGCCAATCATGGTTTTGATTTTGATGCCCTTTTTGGCCGCGGCCTGCTCAAGATTGGTTTTGACCATCTCGATCACCGCCGCGATTTTCAACGCAGCGGTTTCCACCGTCAGCTTGCCGCCTTCGACCTTGGAATAGTCCAGCAGATCATCGATCAGTTTTTGCATCTGCGTGGCCGAAGCGTGCGCAGTGGTCAAATAATCTTTCTGAAAATCAGTCAGCTCGGTGTCAAGCACGATGTCAATCAACGGCACGATGCCGTTCAATGGTGTTCGGATTTCGTGACTCATGGTGGCCAGAAATTCCATTTTGGCCATTTCAGCCGAAGACAAATCGACTTCCAACTGACGAATTTTTTCCGTCAGTTTTTTAATTTTAGTTTGCGTGTGATCATTTTTCTCAAGTTGTCTGAGGGTCTGATTGGACAACTCTTCTGCCGGCTGATTGAAATCTTGAACCGGTTCACTGTAGCGGTTGTGGCGAAACAATTCAGCCAGACCGACCAACACCAATGCACCGCCCACGAACCACACCGCGGCACTGCCCTGGTGCATGATCACGGTGATGGCCCACACCAACAGCGGCACCAGATACAATGACAGTCGCTCCTTGGATTCCTCTTCAAACATCAGGATCGCCGTCAGGAACAGCGTCAACACGATGAATCCGGTGGTCAACATGTGTTCCGACAATGGCCAGAAGAAAGCCCCGGCCCACAGCATGCCGGCCAGCACCAGCAACATCCAGCGATTTTCCTCGATCAGATCATAGGGCAGAAAATTTTTCAGAATGGGCAGGTGTGAAACGTAATACAATGCATAAAACACCAGCGCCAGCCACACCGGCCACAAAAACGCTCCGGTCACCAAACTCGTCACCACCGCCAGCACAAAGGCGATGCCCAGCAATATGATTCTGTTGTCAAGCATATTCAGCATATTTGCGTTGTCTTATCTGGTCCGACATCAGACAATAGCGGCCCCCACCACATATTCAGCCTGTGTCTGTCTGATGAGTTCATGCGAGATTCCAGGTGGAAACTCCCCCGACAGCACCATTTTCAATCCCCGCTCACGGGCTGTGTTGATCAGGGCAATTGTGTGGGAAAAGTCTTTATCGGAAAACTCGGTCTTGTCTGGATTGATGTGCATGAATTTCGCGTCCAACGCTGCGATACAATCCCAGTAGTCTTCACTTTTTACAAAACCCCTGACGCAGCTAATAATACCTGATTTCAACAATTCTGTGCGAATAATTTTCAAATACGACCGGTATTTAAGCACTTCTTCCATTTCGAAACACAGCACCAGGGCATTGGCCGGAATGGCGTATTGTTGCGCCAGTTTCAGCAAATTCTGATCCTTGCGATCCTCCAGCAAAAACTCCAGCGACTGGCGAATCACAATGAAACCGCTTTGCGCGTTCAATTCCTGACTGATCAGACAGCGCACCGCTTCTTCAAATAAGTGGAATTCCAACATCGGCAGCAAACCGCTTCTCTGGGCAACTTCTACGTAATTGATGTCCCGCAATTCTGAGCTGAGTCCGGTTTTCAGATTCAGGCCGAGGTGCCAGCCGGCGACCACGTCTTCGTCCGTGAGCTTGATCGGTTTGAAAGACAAACGGGATTGCCGATTCCACAGCGCATTGCAGATTTCCTTGTACACATAGCTGGAGTAATCGTGCAGTGCGTTTTCATCCACCCGGGTGATTTTGCCGTCGGTTTCCGGCGCATTCAACAGCCGTGTGACCAGGGGAATCACATGCTCGCGCGGGGTTTTTTCTATTTCGTCCAACACCACGATTTTCAGCTGCACTGCAATGTTGAAATGCATGATCATGTAGCGCGAGTGGTTGACCTTGGCCACCAGTTCATCCAGTTGGTAATTGATCAGCCGGATGTTGCGATAGCCCAATCCGATCACCATCACATGCTCAGACAGCTGGGTCACAAATTCAGCGTTTGTGATGTTTTTGCGGATCAGAGAAAAACAGTTGAAACACAGGTTTTTGCGCGCCGAAAAACCGATGGTCTTTTGCACATCCTTGTGGTTGTTGATGCTGATCCACACCAGCGCGCCTTTTTTGCGGGTGAGCTCGTTGTCGAGAAAGTTGTCCACCACTGACGCTTCCAGATTGAGCAGTTTTTCCGCCTTGATGTTGCGCAAGTGCGCATTGATGCGCATGCAGGTCTGGTAGATGCCGCCAAAATTCAATTTGTTCTCGATCACTGCAATCAATTGCGCCTGGTTGATGGGTTTGGCCAACATGTCATCGGCGCCGGCGTTGACCGCGCGGATGTGCACATCAATGTGGTATTCACTGGTCAGCATGACGATGGGGATTTGCAGGCGAAATTTCCTGCGGATGATCTCGGTGATTTTGCAGCCGTCGGTTTCTTCCAGGTACATGTCCATTAACACCAGGTCAAAGGGCTGCTGTTTCAACCACGCGATGGCCTGTTTCTCGTTCAGCGCCACCGACACCTTGTAACCGGAATGGTAGAGTATTCTTTCAGCAAACAAAGCCTGCGAACGGTCGTCCTCAACCAAAAGTATGCGCCGCCCCTTGCGCGGCGCCGATTGCCTGAAATTGGCCAGATAATCGGTGACAAAATCACTGCGCACGTGTTCGGTGGCATGATTCACCAAATGGATGCGTTCGTCGATGCGCAGCCCGTCGGCCACGCACACGTAGGACACCCCGCGAATTTTATTGTTCACGGCATTTTTGATCATCGGCAGAAATAGCGTGAACCGCTCATAGCTGAACAGCACGATGGCCTGCTTGAATTGCGAGACAACCGCTTCGATTTCTTTGAAGTCGGTTACGCACAGAGACTGTCTGAAACCGCTGATCAGGGCATGGATGCGTTCATCGGTGGCCAGAAAGACCAGCTCGGTGTTGTTGTGTTTTCTCTCGCTCATCGTGATCCAAAATACCCCCTCCCCGACATGGCCATGGGCTCATGCCTTGTATTTGACCCGCAAGACTCAGTCTTTAACCAGTTTGTAACCCTGGTGATACACCGACACCAGCTTCCAGCCGAAACTCCCGTCCAGTTTGAGTTTTTTGCGCAAGCGCGAGATGTGCGTGTCCACCGTGCGCGTCGATATGATCGAATTTTTGGTCCAAATGGTTTCCAACAGGTGGTTGCGACTGACCAGACGGCCTTCGCTCTGAAAGAAATACTTTGCCAGGCTGTATTCTTTGATGGTCAGCTTCACGCTTTCATCATTGAATTCCACGGTGTTTTCCGGGTCGTCGAACACGTAGGGCTTTGTGGACTCGTCTTTGCTTTTTTCTTTGTGGTGTGGCGACCTTCTCACCACCGCAGCGATGCGGGCGTTCAGTTCGCCCTGGGTGATGGGTTTGATCAGATAGTCGTCCGCGCCTTCATTCAGCGCCTTGATCACATCGTCTTCGGTGTTGCGGGTGGTGATGAACAAAATTGGGGTGCGGTCAAATTCACTGGATTTAACCCAGCGCATCACTTCCATGCCACTGAGCACCGGCAGATTCCAGTCGATCAGCAGCACATCCGGGTCGTGGTATGGCAATTCTTTAATGAATTCACGCCCGTTGTGGAACACCAGGCATTCGTGGTCAAATTCCGTCAGCCAGAGTTTGATCAACTCCGCCTGATCATTGTCATCTTCCAAGATAAAAATTTTCATAGGAATGGAGCTTTTTCCCTTATTAAACAATATTTTGTAAAATTTAACAATGTTTTACAATTGCTTTTTGCATGTCAATATCCAATGCCATTATGCGGCAATCACCGGGGGACTTAAAGGAATTTAATTAACATTTTTTTAATCCGTGTGAATGGCGCACGGGTCAGGCCGTTGAAGTTCAGCCGGGACTGGTAATACACGGATTTAAGATGGCTCATGGCCAACACCCCGGTCTCCCCGTGATAACGGCCCATGCCGCTGTCGCCAACGCCACCGAACGGCAGGTTTTCCTGGGCAAACTGCACCAGGGTTTCATTGATGCACATAGAGCCTGACACCGTGTTTTCGCGCACCCGGCGCATCACACGGGGTTTGTGGGTGAACAGATACAAAGTCAGGGGGCGTGCGTGCGCATTGACGTGCTCAATCGCGGCGTCCAGAGACGGCACCGCGACCAGGGGCAATATGGGGCCAAAAATTTCCTCTTGCAACAGCGCGTGTTGCGGCGACAAACCGGTCACCAGCATTGGCCTGAACTTGCGTTCATCCACGGCAGCCTCCGCACTGAAGGGGCTGTGCAATTGGTCCGGCGCCAGGCCGTCCAGCAAGGCGTGCAGACGCGCCTGATGGCGCGCATTCACGACACATGAATAATCCGGGTTGCGGCTGTACTCCGGGTACTGTCGACGCATTTCCTGCAACAGCTGTTGCTGCAAGGCTTGCAACCGGTCGGCGCCGATGAGCACATAATCCGGGGCGATGCAGGTTTGTCCGGCGTTGAAGAATTTGCCGCCCACGATGGCGCGCGCTGCGGCTTTCAGCGGGTAATCATCGGCCACGATGGCGGGCGATTTGCCCCCCAGCTCAAGGGTCACCGGCGTGAGGTTGTGCGCCGCGTTCTGCATGACGATGCGCCCCACCTGGGTGGAGCCGGTGAAGAACAAATGGTCGAAAGGCAAACGGCTGAACGCACTGGCCACCGACACATCGCCCAACACAACCCGCGCCTCATCGGCCGGCCACACCGATTCAACCAGGTCTTTGATCAGTGCCGCCGTTTGCGGCGTTTCCTCGGACGGTTTGAGCATCACGCGATTGCCCGCGGCGATGGCACTGACCAGTGGCACCATGCACAGATTGAACGGGTAATTCCAGGGCGCCATGATGCCCACCACCCCAAGGGGTTGCGGCGTCACCGCGGTGGCGGAGGTGAGAAACTTCCAGCCGGCGCGCGCTCGACGCGCGCGCAGCCAGTGGTCCATGTGACGCAAGGTGTGGCGAATTTCTTCCAGGCAAATGAAAACCTCTGATAGAACCGTCTCTTCGTGACAGCGGTGCGAAAAGTCCGCCGCGATGGCCGCGATGAGTTCGCTCTGCCGGCTCTTGATGGCCTGGGCCAACTGTCTGAGCCGCCGTTTGCGCAGCGCCGCAGGCAATGGACCGAGCTGTTGCATGGATTTTAAAGTGTCGCGCATGTCAGTGTCTTGCATATCAATATCCCGTGGGCAGGCGAATGGTGATCAAGGCGCCGTCGGCGAGGTTGCCTGCGGTGATTTCGCCGCCGTGTTCTTCAACAATTTTTTTAACGATGGCCAGACCCAGTCCCGACCCGCCCGTCTTGGTGGTTTCATAGGGCTCAAATACGTGGTCAATGATGTCTTGTCTGAACCCGTGGCCGTTGTCGCTGATGCGCAACACCAGTTCATCTTCTTCACTGTGCGTGCTGATGGCGATGCGCACCGGATTGTGTTCGACGCTTTCCTGCGCGTTTTTGATTAAATTGTTCATCAGTTGGAAAAATCGGCCTTTGTCCAGCAACAGGCGTGGCTCCGGTTCCTCCAGACCCAGCTCAAAAGCGATGCCGGGATGCGATGTCTGATACAAATCCACCACCTCCAGAATCAACGTGTTGAGTCCGCCCAGTTCGCGTTTGAGCTCCGGTGGTTTGGCGTAATCTGAAAACGCGTTCACCAGAGTTTTCAGGTTTTCCACCTGCGAAACGATGGTTTGCGTGGCGCGGTCAAGCAGTTCATCTTCTTCCTGACTCAATTTGCCGAGAAACTTCATGCGCAAGCGCTCCGCTGCCAGTTGAATTGGCGTCAGCGGGTTCTTGACTTCGTGCGCCAGCCGACGGGCCACTTCACTCCAGGCCGCGTCCCGCTGTGCCTGGTTGATGATGGTTTCATCGTCGAACACCACCACCATGCCGCTGCTCTCTGTGTCCAGACCCTTGAATCGACTGCCGCGCACCACCAGCACCCGGCGAAATGAATCCTCGGCGATCAGCACTTCTTGTTGCCAGTTGGTGGCGTGGTCATCCACTTTCTTCTTGAGCAGATCCACAAAGGGCGTCAGCGAGGCGTTCTTTATGGCGAGAAAATCGATGTTCTGATTGAGGGTGTTCTTCTTGTCCAGCTTAAGGATGTTGCTGGCCGCCTCATTGCTCATGCGAATGCGGTGCTCGGCGTCAAGGGAAAGCACGCCGCTGGACAGGTGCGAGAGTACTTTTTCCAGATACGCGCGTTGATTTTCAGCTTCCGTCTGGGCGCGATGGGCCAATGCGCTGGCGGTGGCAATTTGTGAGGACATGGAGTTGAACGATTCAACCAGCAAACCCAGTTCGTCTTTGGACGTGACCGGGATCCTCTTGCCGTATTCCCCTTCAGTGATGGCTTTGGTGGCGGCCGACAGCAGACGGATGGGCGCCACCAGACGTCGCGCCGAAGAAAACGCGCGCAACATGGCCAGCAACAGACTGATCAACAACACAATCGCCAGCACAATGCTGAAGGTTTTTTTCAGTTGTGTGCGTTGAAAACGCTGGCGATTGTACAGGTGATACTGGGTTTCGATGTTGGTGGCCAGCGCTTCGTATTCATCGGGAATCGCGTACATGGCCTGCAACACCCGGTTGCGTCCCAGGCTGATCGACGTCTTGTTTTCCACCGGAACCAGCACACGAATCTGCAATTTATTGGGCTCGGTCGGTTCAATGCGCGCGTAGTTGAGACCGGACAGCGCCGAAGAGAAGGCGCGGTGACGAATGTTTTGCGCGCCGATGTTGAGCGGGTCAATGCTGCTGTTGGCCACCAACGAGCCGTCGGTGTCATACAGACTCATGGAAACGGCTTTGGATTCATCCAGCATGCGTTCGAGGTGGATCGACTGTCGCAACGGGTCGATTTCTGACAACTGCGTGGCGGCGTTTTTGCTGGCGGTCAAGGCGCTTTTGGTCTGGGTGTCAAGGAAAATGCGCCCCAGCGACAGCGCGTCGTTGAGTGCGCTGTCGGTTTCGGCATCAAACCAGGCGTCAATGTAGCTGTTGACCAGGAGATTGGCAAACAGATAGACCACCACCACCGGCGGCAGGGACAATCCGATGAAATTGACCACCATGCGGCTGGTCAGCTGGATGCCGGGTTCCTTGTCGCGGCGCCGCAGATACAGCCACACCAGGCGCTGCACAATGATCACCAGCAGCACCACCACCGCCAGAATGGACGCGCCAAACAGCCACAGATACAAACGGTTGAACTGTTCAGAACCCTGAATGGCGCGCACCAGAAAATACAGTGAGGAAAGCAGCGCCAGGGTCAGCAGCAACACCGGCACGGTCTTGTACATCACCCGGTTCATGGCATCACCCCGGTGATCCAGCCGGTGTCCATGTCCCAGGCCGAATCGAACAGCACCGGCAGCTGCATTGACGATGGCAGCGCACCGATGTCCACCCTGAAGCGCACTTGCACATAATCCACCCGGCCGTTGATTTCACTGAATTCGATGCGCAGATCCTGACTCAGGTGCTGCCACAATTCATCCAGAGAAACAAAACTCTGCTGATTGGCCTGTTGCGGGTTGCGCAGCACGTATTGACCGCTGAGCGAGAAATACTGGATTTCCAGATTCAGGTTTTCTTTTGCCACAGGCCGATCAAACCACCAGTCAACCCGTTGATACGCTCTGGATTTGAGTGTCATCACCAGATTGATGCCGTTGTTGATGGCTTCACTGACAGGCGCTTCGGCCTGGATGGTGAACTGCGGCCTGATCAGCGGCCCGTTGGGGCCCGATTCCACTTTCAGGGCAGCCACCTCAAGACTCGACGCAGCCGCCTGGCTATATACAAGGATCAACAACCATTCAAGCGCGCGTTTCATTTTTCTGCAACAAACAATAATAAAACCCGTCCATTTCTTCGCATCCGCTGAGTATCTGCACGCCGTGCGGTCTGACTTCCGCCCAGTCCAGCGCCAGCGGCACTTCGCTGAAGGCCGGGTGTGTCTGCAAAAACCAGCGCATGTTGTTTTCATTTTCCTGTTTCAGTATTGAACAAGTCACGTACAGCATGCGGCCGCCATTGACCAGTAAACCGGCCATCTGTTGCAGAATCCGCCGTTGGGTCTGCTGCAGCTGTGTCAGGTGTTCCTCCGTGCGCAGGTATTTAATGTCGGGGTTTCTGCGAATCACGCCGGAGGCGCTGCAAGGCACGTCCAGCAGGATTTTGTCGTAGGCCTCACCCTTATACCACGATTCGGGGTGAGCCGCATCTCCCAGGATCAGTTTCACCGATGCCCCGGCGCGTTGCAGGTTCTCGCGCAGGCGCGGCAGGCGCTCAGGATCGATTTCCAGCGCATGCAGGGTCACGTCGTTTTGCAGCTGCCACAAATGGCAGGCCTTGCCGCCCGGTGAAGCACAGGCATCCAGCACGCGTTCGCCGGCGCGCGGCGCCAGCAACGGCGCCGCCAGTTGCGCTGCGGCGTCCTGCACCCAGGCGCGGGCATCCTTTAATTCTGCCAACTGCGCCAGAAATTCCGGCTCAATTCGTCGCGCCGAAGGCACGCATGGATGGGCGTGGCTTGGGCAGGAAAGCGTCGCACCCGGAGCCAGTCGCAACCACAGCGGTGGGTGTTGATTGTTGGCGTCCAACAGCGCATCGGCCTGCTCGGGCCAGTCCGTTCGGATGCGCTCTATCCACCAGCGCGGGTGTTGCCAGCGCACGGTCTCATCATCGCTGCAAAATTCGGCGTCATTCAAGGCCCGTCGCAACACCGAATTCACCAGCCCTGCGGCCCAGCTTTTGCGCAGCTGTCGAGTGGCCCTGACCGCCTCATCGACGATCGCATGGTCCGGGGTGTGCATGTGAAATTTCTGCACCACCGCGGTGGACAACACCAGCCCCACCAGGCGGTCCTTGAGTGGCTTGTCCAACCAGCGCTGCCAGCGCGATTCGGCTTCAGGTAAATGACGCAGGGTCTGATAACACAAGGATACGATCCAGCGGCGTTCGTCGCTGTTTAACCCTTCCGGTAGAATGTCGGCCAAGGCCACTTTGAGGTGTTGCTGCTGTTGCAATACGCGATACAGCACCCGCACCGCCCGGCCGCGCGCGTTCATGTGTACCAGTCCCGGCGTGCAGCCATGAAGGCTTCGATCGGCAGTCGTTTCTTGCCCGGCAACTGTATTTCCAGTATGCACAGCGCGTCCTCGCCACAGGCAATCACCAGCCGTTGCGCATTGGCACTCAGCAGCGCGCCAGGTTGCGTCTTTTCACCCGCCACTTCGTGCACTTCAGCGGCCCACAGTTTGCATTGCACACCACACACCGTGGCTTCGCAGCCGGGCCAGGGGTCGAAGGCACGAATGCGCCGATCAATGGCCGTGGCCGGCGCACTCCAGTCGATGCGGGCTTCGTCTTTTTTGATTTTGTGTGCATAGGTCGCGGCCGCGTCGTCCTGCGCCAGTGGCGATGGCAACTGATCTTGCTGCAATAAATCAACACAGTGCATCAAGGCATGTGCGCCCAGGGTCGACAGCCGGTCATGCAGATCGTTGCTGTGTTCATGTGCACCGATGGGGGTGGTTGCGCGGTGATACACCGGGCCGGTGTCCAGGCCGGCCTCCATGCGCATGATGCACACCCCGGTTTCTTCATCACCGGCCAGTATGGCGCGCTGAATCGGCGCCGCACCGCGCCAGCGAGGCAACAGCGAGGCGTGAATGTTCCAGCAGCCGTGTCGCGGGGTATCCAGCACCGCCTGCGGCAGCAAAAGGCCGTAGGCAACCACCACCATTAAATCCGCATCCAGCGCGCGGATCATTGCTTGCGTCGATGCGTCTTTCAGGCTCACCGGTTGATGCACGGTTATTCCATGCGCTTCGGCCAGTTGTTTAACCGGAGAGGCACTCAATTTGCGTCCGCGGCCGGCCGGTTTGTCCGGCTGGGTGAACACAGCCACCACCGTGTGTGAGCTGTCAATCAGTGCCTGCAATGGCGGCAGCGCAAACGCCGGTGTCCCGCAAAAGATGATTTTCATTCGGCGTCCTCAAGTGGCAATGAAATCTGCGACGGCTTGATCACGCCGCGGTCATGAAACACGCGCTTGTATTCACCGCGCGAGACCGACACGTAGCGGTCATTGCCACCGACCTGAATCTGGTTGCCGGTTTTCACTGCGCGCCCGTTTTCGTCGATGCGAATCACCATGATGGCCTTTTTACCGGTGTGGCAAATGGTTTTCAGTTCATTCAATTCATCGGCCCAGGCCAGGAGATACTGACTGCCTTCAAACAATTCACCCTGAAAATCTGTGCGCAGTCCATAGGCCAGCACCGGGATGTTCAGCTGATCCACCACTTCGGTCAGTTGATACACCTGCGCGCGCGAAAGAAATTGTGCTTCGTCCAGCAGCACGCAATCCAACGGCATGTGCTGTTGCACCAGTTTGAGCAAATCGGCGCTTTGATTAAACACGATGGACGGGGTTTCGATGCCGATGCGCGAGCGCACCACGCCGCGTCCGAAACGGTCATCGATGGCGGATGAGAGCACCAGGGTGTGCATGCCGCGTTCTTTATAGTTGTAATTGGATTGCAGCAAGTGTGTGGTCTTGCCGGCGTTCATCGCCGAGTAATAAAAGTACAGTTTGGCCATGCCCGATGTGTCAGTCAAACAAAGCAGCTATTGTAGCAGAACACACGCCCCCGGGTGAGAAACCACGGGGGCGTATGGAAGGTGTTGGGCGCGTGGTTTAACCGCGCCTGGATGTGCAGCTGGCGCCGCGGCTCACCAATGCATCGGCGCGCCCTGAATCACCCAGAGTTTGCTGACCGGTTGCGCCGCCAGACCCAGACCGTTTTCTTCGTCCCATTGCGCGCGATCCAGCAATTCCAGCGCTGGCAGCTGTTGCTTTTCCAGTGCTTTGTTGATGCCGCTGACGTGGACGTCGATCAATTCGCGCGCATCGGCGCGGGCACGCTCCAGCTGTTTTTCCAGCTTGTCGGCCTGTTCAAACTGGGTGTTCGAAGGCCGCCCGTTGTAGCCCACCACATTGCCGAACAAGGTGCCGAGTTTTTCACGCAGCTTTTCCTCACCGGTGATGGCGCCTTTCTTGGTGGCGGTGTAGCGCTTGATGAATTGCTCAATGCCGTCTTCGAAACGCTGCATTTTTTTCACCGTGGCCCCATCGGACTGCGCTTTGTGGCCGTTCATGGTTTCGCGCAAGTCGGTCAACGTGCTGACCAGAAAGGTCAGGTCATTGATGTCGCGGTACAACCGCATGGACAAATCGTACTGTTGTGCGCGGTCCTCTGTCGAGTGCGAGGAGCGCGGATCCGGCACCAGCGAAACCGTGGTTTCGTGGGTTTCTTTGCCTTTGATCAACTGCACTTTGTAGGTGCCAGCGGCCACGCGTGGGCCCAAAAATCCCGGCACCAGGGTGGTTGAAGGCGGAAACTTCGGCGCTTTCAGGCGCATCGGCCACTCCACCCGATTAATGCCGCGTCGTTTGCCGGCCACCAGCGTGGTGATCACCCGCCCCTCATCGTCCAGCACATTGATTTTCATTTCACCGAACATGTGGCGTTTTTTCAGGTAATAGGAAATCACCCCGACTTCAGACGGGTTGTTGCCGACAAAGTCATCGCCCCCGGCGAAACTCTGCAAAGCACCGCCATCGACCATCACCGAAGGGCGGGACGGCAACATGACCACATTCTGCAGCAGTTTATCCTGAGTCAAAGCACGCAACGGCGTGATGTCGTCAATGATGTACACACCGCGGCCGTGGGTGCCCAGGATCACGTCGTGTTCACGCGGGTGAATGACGATATCATGCACCGCGACTTTCGGCAGATTTTCCTTGAAGCGCGCCCAGTTCTGGCCGCCGTCCAGGCTCAGATACAGCCCGAACTCGGTGCCAAGAAACAACAGATCGGCATTCACCGGATCCTGTTTCAACACCCAGCCGAAACCGATTTCACCGGTGGGCAGTGCTTGCCAGCTCTGACCCAGGTCGGTGGTTTTGTATACCCGCGTGCGCATGTCCCCGGTGCGGTGGCCATCAAACACGGCAAACGCGGTGCTGCGGTCGTGCGGCGAGGTGGTGATGCGCGCCACCCAGGTGTGCGCTGGCACGCCTTTGATGCGCTTGGTCAAATCGCGCCAGTTGGCGCCGCCGTCTTCACTGACGTGCACTTTGCCGTCGTCCGAGCCCACCCACAACAGCGCGGGATCCAGCGGCGATTCAGCGATGGTGTAAATCGTGGCGTTGTTTTCCGCGGTGGAATTGTCCAGCGTCAGACCGCCGGTGGATTCCTGTCGCTGGCGTTTCGGATCGTTGGTGGTCAGATCGGGTGAAATCGTCTGCCAGGTTTCGCCGCGATCGGTGCTTTTATGCAGATACTGTGAGCCGTAATACAGGGTGCCCGGATTGACCTGGCTGACCAGCAACGGCGTGTTCCAGTTGAAGCGCAGCGGGTCCTCGCCCTCGCGCGCCACCGGCGGAATATTTTTCAATTCTCCAATGGTGCGATCCAGTCGCAACAGCTTGCCGCCCTGATACTCGCTGTAAATGATGTTGTCGTCCTGACGGTCAACAAACGCCCAGAATCCATCGCCCATGCCGATGCTGTCCCAGTCGCCGGGTTTGATGCCACCCGATGCACGGGAAGGGCCGGCCCAGGAGCCGTTGTCCTGCAAACCGCCGTACACATTGTACGGCCAGCGGTCATCGTGGCTGACGTGATAAAACTGACTCACAGGCAAGGTGCCAACGCTGCGCCAGTTGTTGCCTTTGTTGTAGCTGACGTAGACCCCGCCATCGGTGCCCAGCACCAATTGACCCGGATTTTTGGGGTTAACCCACAGGGCGTGGTGATCCGGGTGAATGCCACCACCCATGCCGCCCGTGAACATGGAGGTGAACGACTCGCCGCCGTTTTCACTGACCACTGTCACGTACGAGGGCTTATACACCCGTTCAGGATCACTCGGATCCACCTGCAGTTCGCCGAAATAAAACGGCCGCATTTGCACCATGTTGGATTCGCTGCGTTTTTCCCAGCTTTTACCCATGTCGGTGGACCGATACAGCGCGGTTGATTCCGACTCAACCGTGGCGTACACCGTGGTGGATTGCGAAGCGGCCACGGCGATCGCGATGCGGCCCTTGTCGCCTTGCGGCAAGCCCTCGGTCATTTCCTGCCAGCTGTCGCCGCCGTCCACACTGCGGTACAGACCCGAACCCGGTCCGCCGGAAGTGAAATAATCCGGTGAACGTCTGAATTCCCACATGCCGGCGTACAGAATGTTGGGGTTGGTCGGGTCCATGGCCAGATCGGAACAACCCGTGCGCTGATTGACGTACAGCACTTTTTCCCAGTCCGCGCCGTTGTTCACGGTGCGATACACACCGCGTTCCTCGGCGTCGTTCCACAACGCGCCGGTGACGCAGACAAACACGGTGTTGCTGTCCTGTGAACTGATTTCTATCGCTGCGATGCGTTCAGATTTTTCCAGTCCAAGGTGTTGCCATTTGTCGCCGCCGCTGTCGGAGAGGTACACCCCGTCGCCCACCGATACGGTGTTGCGAACCCAGCTTTCACCCGTGCCCACCCAGATCTTTTTGGGGTCGTTCGGGTCCACCCGCACGGCGCCAATGGATTGCGTGTGGTCATCGAACACCGGCGTGAAACCGATGCCGCCGTCATTGGATTTCCATAAACCACCGCTGGCCGACCCCACGTAAATGGTCGGTGTCTTTTCAACGGTGGCGTCGATGGCGGAGATGCGTCCGCTCATCACCGCCGGCCCGATGGCGCGGGCCGTCAGCCCACCAAAAGTGTAGGAGTCGATTTTAACTTCATCGGCCGCCATCGCCCACGCCGGCAACGTGAGCACGGCGCCAATCACTGCGCTTCTTATTTTCATGCCGCCTCCCGGGTTTATTCAGCCGCTTCGGCTTTTTCAGGCATGCTGAACATGTCGTCGTCCAACTCGGTGTTCAACTCAATGCTCTCCATGGTCAACTGTTGTCCTTCCACGCCGTTGATGCGACTGCTGATGGAGTGAGCAATCACGGTGTTGCCGACTTCCTTGTAATTGCTGTAGTAGTTTTCCATCTCAAATTCCTGACCCATTTGCTTCATTTTAGAACGGGTCATGACTTCCAGTTTGTACTCCTGGTCGAGGAAGAAATGCATCACATCGCCGTTTTTCTTGGTCACTTTCAGCTCAACCACCGGGGTGCCTTCAATTTCGGTTTCACCGATGTATTCAACGGTGTGACCCTTGGCCTTGTAGTTCACCAGCGGGCCATCAAAATCCGCCTGGTCAACGATCTGATTGAGCTGGTCGTCGGCCATTTCCTCGGCGTCTGTTTTGCCCATGAACGGCATCACCATCCAACCGGTTGTGCCGTCGTAGGCCTGCACGCCTTTCATGCCTTGCACTTCGAATTCCATGTGCAATTTGTTGGGTCTTTTAAATGAAGCGGTCCAGGGAAACTCCATCGGCCCCTGGCTCATGTGGCCTTTGACCACCATGGTTTTGTTGCTTTCCAGGGCCTCCATGCCACCTTTGGCTTCAATGTATTCGGCCACAATTTGATCGACTTTGTCGTCCGCCAGGGCGGCAAAGCTGATCAGAAACAAGGCCGATGCGATGAGAATTTTACTTTTCATTGGGAAGTTCTCCGAGTAGGGTGAAATAAAACATTTTACAGTCTATGCGATTTGAAATCGCGATATAATGTGCTGTAAGTCATTGAATCCCCAAGCCCGTGTCCAGCCCCACGCCGCTGATGCATTTACCGCACCCCTGCACACACCTGATGATGAAGCGGGACGACCTCAATCACCCGGTGATCCAGGGCAACAAATGGCGCAAGCTGAAACACAATCTGACACACGCTCAGGCCCGCGGCGTCGACGGACTGGTCACCTTCGGCGGCGCGCATTCCAACCACATCGCCGCCACCGCGCACGCGGCTCGAGCCTGCGGCCTGCTCAGCATTGGATTCATCCGTGGCGATGAGTTGCAGGCACAGCCTGAACGCTGGTCAGAGACGTTGCATGGCGCACGCGCCGAAGGCATGCAACTGGTGTTTTTAAGTCGCTCTGAATACCGTTTGAAACACCGCGCACAGGCCGTTCAGGAGACCCTGCAAGCCAGCAGCAGGCGCTGGATGCTGCTGCCGGAAGGCGGCAGCAATGCACGCGCCGTATCCGGCGTGGCGGAAATTGTCGATGAATTGCAAGCCCAGCTGGACGAGCCGCCCAGTGACCTGATCACCGCCTGTGGCAGCGGCGGCACACTGGCCGGACTCATGGCCGGTGTGGCGCGCGCCGGCTGGCCCACGCGCGTCTGGGGCGTGCCGGCACTGCGTGGCGCGGACGCGGCCTTGCGCCAGGCGGTGCGGCGTTTGTGCCCGATGCATGCGCGGGTGCAGTGGGATCTGTTGCCGTGCCCGCAGGCGGGGCGGTTTGCCCACACGTCGCCGGCACTGGCGGCGTTTGCTGACCGGTTTGACCGGCAATACGGCGTGCCACTTGACCGCGTCTATACAGTGCGCACTTGCATGGCCACTTTCGCCGGCATTGAGCGCGGCGCATTCATCGATGGCGCGCGCTTGGTCATTGTGCACACCGGCGGACTACAGGGTGGCACTGCGGGCTTTCACGCCGGGGCGGACAGCCCCAGCATGTCGAGAATTTCTCCAGGGTGATTCAACACGTGATCGGCGCCCCATTGATGCACCTTGTCCTGCGGCGATAAATAGCCCCAGGAAGCCACTGCGTTTTTCATGCCGGCGGCGCGTGCGGCCTGTACATCGGTGCGGGCATCGCCGATATACCAGCATTGATCCGCGCTGACTTGTAACTGTTCAAGGGCGCGTTGCAACGGTCGGGGATCGGGCTTGCCAATCCCCACTTCATCGGCACACACCACCACGGCGTGACCGGACAAGGCCTGCACGGCGCACACCAGCGGGTGCGTCAGTTGCGCCGGCTTGTTGGTGACAATGCCCCACACAATGCCGGCCTGTTGCAGCGCCGCGAGCACCGGCTGCATGCCGGCAAACAAATCGCTTGAGCTCGTCAGTCGGCGCCGATAAATGTCCAGATATTGCTGCTTCAAGTCATCAATTTGATCGTCGTTGGCGGCGAACACGGAGCGCACAATGGCCACCGAACCGTGCGTGATGAATTGCTTGTAGTACGTTTCCGGATTGCCAAACTCAAGGCCGTGCAACTGCACCATTTCCTTCAGTGCACCGATCATGTCGACTGCGGTGTCGATCAGTGTGCCGTCCAGGTCAAACAGCACCGCTTTCATGGTTTGCGCGCCGCCAGTAGGTAATTGATGCCGACGTCTTCGGGCACCAGTTGCGCGCGGCCCGTGAACGGGTTGTAGCGCATGCCGCACACGTCATCAACCAGCAATCCAGCGCTGCGCACCATGGACACCAGCTCCGACGGTTTGATCAACTGGTCAAAACGGTGCGTGCCTTTGGGAA
Organism: Marinicellaceae bacterium; assembly: GCA_050303435.1. Lineage (GTDB taxonomy): Bacteria > Pseudomonadota > Gammaproteobacteria > Xanthomonadales > Marinicellaceae > JBNLBT01. Next base: position 49,758 of record JBNLBT010000002.1, on the reverse strand, counting down.
TCAGCTGCAACACGTGTTCTGCGGCCACGATGCCCAGGGCCATGGCCTTGACGCTGCGATTGAGGGTGGACAATATCAGCACGCCACCGGGCGCCAGCGCCTGCGCGCAGGCACGCACTATCGACGCCGGATCGGGCACGTGTTCAAGCATTTCCAGACAACTCACCAGTTTGAACTGGCCTGCGTGGGCGTGCGCATGGGCCTCAACAGAACCGCAGTGATAGCTGATTTTCGCGCCCGATTCCAGCGCGTGCAGTTCAGCCACCTGCAAGGACGCCGCGGACAGGTCCACACCGCTGACTTCGGCGCCCGCCGCGGACAGGGCCTCGGCAAACACACCGCCGCCGCAACCCACATCCAGAGCCCGCTCGCCGTCCAGCGCCACAAACCGCTGCACATATGCCAGGCGCACGGGATTGATTTGATGCAGGGTTTTGAACGGCCCCTGTGGATCCCACCAGTGCGCCGCGTGTGCATCAAAATGTTCGATCTCGTTGTCCAGGCGGTTCTGTTCTGTCATTGGAATTGTTTCACTGGTGCCTGGCCGGCATTATAACCGATCCACGCGTTGCACGGTGTCTGCGATGAACAAATAAGCCGCAAGGCAACGCTTGAAATCGCCCCCTGCAAACCGTATATTGCACAAGTGTTTAACCGGGTTCCTGCATGCGCTCCATATCCGACCTGCTCGGCTTCAGCCTGTCCGCCGTTTGCGCCATTCAATGCGCGCTGCTGCCTGTACTGATCGGACTCACGCCGGCGTTGCCGGCCTGGGCCCACATCGGTCACGGCTGGTGGTGGTTGGGGTTGGTTGCTGCGGTGGCCACGCTGGCCTTCGCGCGCGGCTATGCGCGCCACCGTCACAGCGGCATCATCGCACTGGCGGTGATGGGGTTTTCACTGCTGGTGTTTGGCAACTGGATGGAAGGCCGACTGCTGTTGTGGCAGGAGACCGCGGTGTTCGTTGGTGGCGGCGTGATGTTGATGTTTGCGCACTGGCGCAACTATCGGGCCAGTGCCTGTCGCCCTGCGCAAATGAACCGCTCAGTCAAGTAATTCGAAATCTTCTTTGGTGACGCCGCAATCGGGGCACACCCAGGTTTCCGGCACATCGTCCCAGCGGGTGCCTGGCTCAATGCCATCTTCCGGGCATCCGAGTTGCTCGTCGTAGATGTATCCACACACCACGCAGATGTATTGTTTGTAGTCTTCTTGCATTGTCGTTTTGTTCAGCCTCTTGGGTTTCGGTTTTTAACGCGTCATCGCGCGCCGCTTGACCCGGAGCAAATGGGGGCGATCATACGCAATTCAACCGCAAAGGTCAATTCAATGACTGCGTCAATGCAGGCCCTGTGCGGGCGTGCCGGCGCGCAACATTGACGCGATTAGTTGAGAAAAAAACCTTTAATATTGCCGCACCATCCCCTATATTGTCGTGATGAATTTTGCCCTGCAAGTTGACAACCTCAAAAAAGTCTACAAAGACGGCACCGAAGCACTCAAGGGCATCGACCTGAGCGTTGAAACCGGCGAAATCTTTGCCCTGCTGGGCCCCAACGGCGCCGGCAAATCCACTTTGATCGGCATCGTCTCTTCGCTGATCAACGCCACCTCCGGCCAGGTGCGGGTGTTTGGCAAGGACCTCGAATCCCAGCGCAGTGAAGTGAAGTCCATGATCGGCCTGGTGCCACAGGAATTCAACTTCAACATGTTTGAGAAACCCTTCGACATCGTGGCCAACCAGGCCGGGTATTACGGCATTCCGCGCAAACTGGCGCGTATACGCACAGAAAAATACCTGCGCCAGCTGCAGTTGTGGGACAAACGCAATGCGATGGCCCGCGGTCTGTCCGGTGGCATGAAACGTCGCCTGATGATTGCACGCGCCATGGTCAACGAGCCGCGGCTGCTGATCCTGGATGAACCGACCGCCGGGGTGGACATTGAAATCCGTCGCTCGATGTGGGACTTTGTGCGCGAAATCGCCGACGCCGGCACCACCATCATCCTCACCACCCATTACCTCGAAGAAGCCGAACAACTGTGCAAAAACATCGCCATCATTGACCACGGCGAGATCGTGCGCAACACCACCATCAAGGACTTGCTGAAAACACTGGATGTGGAAACATTTATTCTGGATCTGGACGCGGTGCCCGATGCCGGTGTGATTGAGCGCCTCGGCGGTCAAACGCTGGACGATTCCTCGATCCAGCTGGACGTACCAAAAAGCCAGTCTTTGAACCGGGTGTTTGAGCAGCTGGACCGCGCCGGCTACCAGGTGTTGTCGATGCGCAACAAAGCCAACCGGCTGGAAGAGTTGTTCATTAAAATGATCGAGAACAAGAAGCACAGCGCATGAACAGCATCACATTCACAGGCATTCGCACCATTGTGCGCAAGGAAATCACCCGCATTTTGCGCATCTGGTCGCAAACCCTGCTGCCGCCGGCCATCACCATGACGCTGTATTTCGTCATCTTCGGTAATCTGATCGGCAAACGCATCGGCGACATGGGTGGTTTTGACTACATGGCTTTCATCGTGCCTGGGCTGGTGATGATGTCGGTGATCACCAGCTCATACGGCAACATGGTGTCTTCGTTTTTTGGCGCCAAATTCGGCCGCCACATCGAGGAATTGCTGGTTTCACCGATGCCCAACTGGGCGATCCTCGCCGGCTACGTGTCTGGCAGCCTGTTCCGTGGCCTGTTTGTCGGCCTGATCGTCACCGTGATTGCCCTGTTCTTCACCGACATGCGCGTGCACAATGTGTGGATTGTGTTGTCCACCGTGGTGCTCACCTCCGTGGTGTTTTCCCTGGGTGGCTTCATCAACGCGGCGTTCGCCAACAAATTCGATGACATCGCCATCGTGCCGACGTTTATACTCACGCCGCTGACCTATCTGGGCGGGGTGTTTTACTCGATCTCACTGTTGCCTGAATTCTGGCAGGGCGTGTCTAAAATCAATCCGGTCCTGTACATGGTCAACACCTTTCGCTACGGTTTTCTTGGCGTCTCCGACATCGACATCGTCACCGCCTACACGCTGATCATCGGCTTCGTCGTGCTGCTCGGCGGATTCAGTTTGTACATCTTGCACAAAGGGCTCGGTTTGCGCACCTGAGCGCATCCACTGCCGTCGGTATAAAATTCCGCGCCATTGCACCAAAAAATGTCTTGAAAAGCGTTTTGCCACCCCAATATGTTGGGTCATCCTGTTGCACGGTGACCCCGCCGGGCAACAAAAACTAAATCTAGCTTTATAAAAATTTGGAGACGACACATGAACATACGTCCTTTACACGACCGCGTGATCATCAAGCGGGTTGAAGAAGAACTCACCTCGCCGGGCGGCATCGTGATTCCGGATGCGGCCGCGGAAAAACCGGCGCGTGGAAAAATCATCGCCGCCGGCAACGGCAAAATTCTGGACAACGGCGAAGTCAGACCGATGGGCGTCAAAGTGGGCGACACCGTGCTGTTTGAAAAGTACCCGGTCAATGAAATCAAGATCGACGGCGAAGAGTTCCTGGTCCTGAAAGAAGAAAACATCATCGGCATCATCGAATAACTGGAGTAATCAACAATGAGTGCAAAAGACGTAAAATTTTCTGAATCCGCGCGCGCTAAAATGGCCCGCGGTGTCAACATCCTGGCCGATGCCGTGAAAGTCACCCTGGGTCCTAAAGGCCGCAACGTGCTGCTCGAAAAAAGCTTCGGCGCGCCGACCGTGACCAAAGACGGCGTAACCGTGGCTAAAGAAATTGAACTGGAAGATCCGTATGAGAATATGGGCGCCCAGTTGCTCAAAGAAGCCGCCACCAAAACCAACGATGTGGCCGGCGACGGCACCACCACCGCCACCATCCTGGCCCAGGCCTTCGTGCGCGAAGGCTTGAAAGCGGTGGCCGCGGGCATGAACCCGATGGACCTGAAACGCGGCATTGATCTGGCGGTCAGCAAAGCGGTTGAAGAAATCAAAGCGCAAGCCACCCCGTGCAAAGATTCAAAAGCCATTGCCCAGGTGGGCACCATCTCTGCCAATTCCGACACTCAAGTCGGTGAAATCATTGCCGAAGCCATGGAGAAAGTCGGCAAAGAAGGCGTGATCACCGTGGAAGAAGGTTCTGGCCTTTCGAACGAACTGGACGTGGTTGAAGGCATGCAGTTTGACCGTGGCTATCTGTCGCCTTACTTCGTCACCAATCAGGAAACCATGACCGCCGATCTGGACGACGCACTGATCCTGTTGCACGACAAAAAAATCTCGTCCATCCGTGATCTGCTGCCGCTGCTGGAAGGCGTGGCCAAAACCGGTCGCAAGCTGTTCATCGTGGCGGAAGACATTGAAGGCGAAGCGCTGGCCACTCTGGTGGTCAACAACATGCGCGGCACTGTGAAAGTCTGCGCAGTCAAAGCCCCTGGCTTTGGCGACCGCCGCAAAGCCATGCTGGAAGACATTGCGATTCTCACCGGCGGCACCGTGATCTCCGAAGAAGTGGGTCTGTCTCTGGACAAGGCCACTGTGGATGATCTGGGTTCGGCCAAACGCATCCAGGTGAACAAAGACAACACCACAATCATTGATGGCAACGGCGACGGCAAAGGCATCGAAGCACGGGTCAAACAAATCCGTGCACAAATCGAAGAAGCCACCAGCGATTACGACAAGGAAAAACTGCAGGAACGCGTGGCCAAGCTGGCCGGCGGTGTGGCGGTGATTAAAGTTGGCGCGGCCACTGAAGTTGAAATGAAAGAGAAAAAAGCCCGCGTTGAAGACGCGCTGCACTCCACCCGCGCGGCGGTTGAAGAAGGCGTGGTCCCCGGCGGCGGTGTGGCTTTGCTGCGCGCCAGAGCGAAAATTGAAAACCTGAAGGGCGGCAACGAAGACCAGCAGGTTGGCATCAGCATCGCCCTGCGCAGCATGGAAGAGCCGCTGAGACAAATCGTCAGCAACTGCGGTGAAGACGCTTCGGTTGTGGTCAACGAAGTCAAAAACGGCAAAGGCAACTACGGTTACAACGCCTCCACCGGCGAGTACGTTGACATGATTAAAGAAGGCGTGCTGGATCCGGCCAAAGTCACCCGCACGGCGTTGCAAAACGCCGCGTCCGTGGCCGGCCTGATGATCACCACCGAGTGCATGGTCGCTGAAATTCCGAAGGAAGAAGGCGGACACAGCCATGACATGGGCGGCATGGGTGGCATGGGCGGCATGGGTGGCATGATGTAAAACGTGCACCCAGGCTTTCCCTGCCCGAAAAGGCCCCGGCAACGGGGCCTTTTTTTGTGCACGCAATGGGCCCGTTTGAGGCCGCTGTGAGGTGCGCTCTACAGGTCATATCAACAGCCAATTGCACGCGGATTGCCCATTAATTGTGATGGACTTCACGTTTTTGCATTCCCTGTGTGAATACAATGGGATTAAGTTTTAAAGCTGGGAATACATCCCCCTTCCCATTTCCCCTCCCGGCTTTGAAGCAAACTTAAAAGGTTGCCTCGTGCAACCTTTTTTTGTTTTCAACCCGTCGAATCATGCCGCGTATTCAAATCCATTGGCGTGACTTCAGACAGGCCTGGTGATCATTGAACCCGCCGCGTGAAGACAGAAGGCCGGTTTGAATAATCTGGCCCAAGGAGAGGCAAACGACACATCGCCATGCCACAGTTCAAATTGCACGATGATCGCACGGCCCAGGATGGACATTGTCGAGTTTGAATCACTATAATGAAAGGCATGCACCGAACCGATGAAACGCCGGCCCCGAAAGCCATTGATGCGCGCGGACTGAGTTGCCCGCAGCCGCTGTTGCATTTGAAAAAAGCGCTGGATGGCTTGCACCCGGGTGCCGTCGTTGAAATCGCCGTCACTGATCCGCACGCCGAGCTGGATTTCACCGTCTGGTGCGACCGCTTTGGCCATCGCCTGGAATGCCTTGATGCAGAACGTCTGCGCTTCCGCATCGTCAAAGGCGGTTTGTGCGAATCTTGAGTCTTTAGAATCGCATCAAAGCGAGGATGCGCTGATGCACGGCCTCGATGTCGCCCTGACCAGACACTTCGCTGAGCAAGCCTTTGTCCTGATAGAATTGCGCCACCGGTGCGGTTTGCTCGCGGTACACATGAATGCGGTTGCGCACCACCGCTTCGGTGTCGTCGCTGCGGTTTTCCTCACGCGCCCGAATGGCGATGCGGTTGACCACCTCTTCTTCATCGACTTCGATCAACACCGCGAACTGCAGGGGTTGATCCAGTTCCTTTAACAGATTCTCCAGCATTTCAGCTTGTGGCAGGTTGCGTGGAAAACCGTCCAGTATGAATCCCTTGCGTGCGTCGTCTTCCTGCATGCGCTGCTTTAACATGCCCAGCACGATGTCATCGGACACCAGTTCACCGGCGTCCATGATGGCTTTGGCTTCCAGGCCCAGGCTGGTTTTTTGCGCGATGGCGTTGCGCAACAAGTCACCGGTGGAAATGTGGGGGATGCCAAACGCTTTGACCAGCAATTTGGCCTGGGTGCCCTTGCCGCTGCCGGGCGCGCCCAATAATACGATTCTCATAACAAACCCTCAGAATTTGAATGGTTTTGATTTGTCCGGCCCCTGTTCATCAGGCCACGCAGACGGCCACTGTCGCGCAGCGGTCCGGACATATGAACGGGCGCGACGTTGTGCCAACGGGCCCCCAATGTGTAAAAAAACACGGAAAAAACCGCATTTTTAAAAAGATTTGGTAAAGTACACCCCATTGCGCGTCAAGTCAACCCAAATCACGTGCACCATTGTACCAGTTAAACAGACAGCCAGGAAAATTCATGAGCAAGAAAAACGCCCTTTATTGCCAGTCCGGCGGAGTCACCGCCGTGATCAACGCCACCGCCAGCGCGGTGATCGAAACCGCGCGCCGCCACCCCGATCGGATCGGCACCGTCTACGGCGGCAAAAACGGCATCATCGGAGTGCTGCGCGAAGAGTTGATTGACACCAGCGGTTTGAGTGATGCCAGCGTGGCGGCATTGAAGCACACACCCGGCGGCGCCTTTGGATCCTGCCGCTACAAACTCAAGGACCCGGACAGCCAGCAGGCACAGTATGAACGCCTGATGGAAGTATTCAAAGCCCACAACATCGGCTATTTTTTCTACAACGGCGGCGGCGATTCGTCCGACACGGCGCATAAAGTCTCCCAGGTGGCGCGTCAGCACGGCCTGGACGTGGCCTGTGTGGGCGTGCCGAAAACCATCGACAACGATCTGCCGGTGACCGACGCCTGCCCGGGTTTTGGCAGCACCGCCAAATACATCGCGGTGTCAATGATGGAAGCCAGCCTGGATGTGGAATCCATGGCCGAAAGCTCCACCAAGGTGTTCATCATGGAAGTCATGGGGCGGCACGCCGGCTGGATCGCTGCGGCCGGCGGGCTGGCCGGCAACAATCCGGATGAACCGCCGCAGGTGATTCTTTTTCCGGAAATTGAATTTGACCAGGCGGCGTTTCTGCAGCGGGTCAAATGGGCGGTCCAAACCCACGGCTATTGTTCCATTGTGGTGTCTGAAGGGGTGCGCGATGCCAGCGGCCGCTTCCTCGCCGATGCCGGCACCCGCGATGCATTCGGGCACGCGCAGCTGGGCGGTGTGGCGCCGGTGATTGCCGGTCTGGTCAAGGAGCATCTGGGCTATAAATACCATTGGGCGGTGTGTGACTACCTGCAACGTTCGGCCCGACACATCGCCTCGGCGGTGGATCTGGCGCAGGCCTCCGCGGTGGGCCAAAAAGCGGTGGAACTGGCGCTCGCCGGTGAACACGGCCTGATGCCGGTGATCAAACGCCTGGCAGACGACCCCTATGAATGGACCATTGACACCGCGCGGCTGGCGGATGTGGCCAACATTGAAAAAATGGTGCCGCGCGATTTCATCACCGAGGACGGTTTCGGCATCACCGAAAAGTGTCGGCGCTACCTGCAACCACTGATCCAGGGCGAAGCCTATCCCCCTTACAACGCGTCGGGTCTGCCCAAATACGTGCGCATCCCGCACACGCTTGTGGAGAAAAAATGCCCGCCGTTTGAAATTTAGGGCCCGATATTCAGTCTTCTGGGACCGATGAATCCGCCGCTGGCGTCGCCGGACGGGCAGCCACGGCGGCTTTCCACATCTCGTAACTGAGGCATTGCCACAGCAGCAGCAGGTTTTTTTCCGGCTGCGCGGCGCCGGGATCCTTCAGCACCGCATGCAGCGCATCGGCGCGCACGTAATCAAACCAGTCGCAGGCCGAATCGCCCAGCAGCCGACGGGTGAAATCGATTTCATGCTGCAGCACCCCGCGCATGAAGACGCCGGTCAAGGTGCTGATCTGGCGACGCCGTTGCACCGCCACAGGCAAATGGTGCTGCGCCAGCGTGCGCGCCAGTCGTTTGCGGTCGGCCGGATCGCCCAATTGCCAGGCCGGCAGTTGCAAGGCGTATTCAACCAGCGGCCGGTGCCG
>JBNLBT010000002.1:0-41257 GCA_050303435.1 Marinicellaceae bacterium | reverse complement strand
CCGGTGCCGAAAAGGGTGCCGCAGAATCAGTCCATGCGGCGCGCTGAATTCATGTTCCAGATGGGCCGATTCGGCGGTGCTCAATTGGGTGTTGAGGACAAACTGCTGACGGTGCGGATGCGTTACATGTCGCACGCGGCGCCGCTCCAGGTGCGCGCGGCGCACGCCCTCGGTGAGCCAGCTCAGCGCAGGCTCGGACTCGCCACGCATGGCCCGGTACAGCGTCTTCAACACCCATTTAAGGCCTTGCGTGCGGCTGTGGCGATACAAAGACCGAATCGCCTGTATCGGTTTTTGTCGCAGCAGATCACTGAACCAGTCAACCCAGCCGGTGTACAAATGATCGGCGAACACGCCGGTCAGCATCACTTTGATTTCACGCGCCTCGGCCATGGCGTAGACGGTGTTCTTAAGGTGTCGGTACGGATTGGCCACGGGCGCATTCAGGCTGGTCGGCCAGGGTTCTTTCAAGGGCCAGTAGGCATCGCCATTGAAAGTGTTGCTGCGGATTGGCAAAGCACGCATGGCTTCAATCCAGATGCTTTCATCGGCTTGTCTATCTTGCCCAAACACGTAGGAAAATGTGTGCACCTGTGGGCCGCTGCGGCAGGCCAGCGCCGTCACCAACGTGGAATCAAGGCCGCCGCTCATCATCGCACCGATGCGCGCCTGCCCGGCACACTGCACAGCGATGGCTTCCTGCAGCAGGGCTTGAAAACGCGACGCCACGTCGGCATCGTCCGCGGCCGGCCGCTGCACTTCGGTCGGCCACTGGTGCAGCGTGCGGGTTTGCAAACGGTCGGTGACGTGCAGGCACTGCCCGGGTTTCAGTTGCGCAATGTGGTGAAAATACGAGGCGTCATCCAGGGTGTCACTGCGGGCAAAAAAATCTTCCACCCGCGACCGGTTGATGGCCCCACCCGCCCGCTGCAACAGATTCGCCGGCTGTTCAGCCACCGCCAGCGTGTTTCCCTGTAAATGGTAGTACAGACCCATCTGCCCCATGACGTCGCTGCACAGCCAGGCGCAGGCGGCGGTGAAATCCTCTACGCACAGCAAAAACGCGCCGTTCAGCTGCGTCAGAAACGCCGGTCCTTGGCGACGAAAACCATCGGCCACCGACTCGGCGGGATTTTGACAATTTTTGCTGTTCGGGCCGCCTGGGTCCAAAATTCCGTACATGCGCACCTTTATTTCATCCGAATGATAACAATTCATGCGCAATTCGCTGTATTGCTTACAAAAAAATGATATATTTATCACAGACGCCGGCACCGTTCATGTCTTAAAATGTCTTTGACGTGATATCTTACCCGCAATCGAGTTTGCGACGGTGGTTTGCGCGATTGAATTGACCAAATAAAAATATTATGATGTCAAACAAGGAAAACGATTCTTTTGATGGGGGAATGGGTGTGAAACGCAACTCAATCTGGGTGCGGTCATGGACTGTGATCGCAGCATTATTATTTCTTAATACACCGGCTTGGGCCAGCATTGAAACCGATCTGGCCGAAGGCATGCTGGTGGTTGAAGCGGCCCGCAATGCGCACAACGACGGGGTCAATGCCACCGCGGCACTGGACCGATTTGTCGACGCCGGTGTGGACGTGGTCAAGGCCACGCAAACCATAGCCAAAGAATGGTCCAACTGCGAAGACACCTACGCCGTCGTGCGCCAGTCGATCGGCATGGCGCCGGAAAAAGCGCCGCAAATCGTGGCTTCAATCGCCGCCATGAACGCCTGCGCCTGCAGCGCCGAAAGCTTTTGGGCACGTTCCCGCGTAGAGCAACGCCTCAGACCGGAAGTGTATCGGGCCCTGGTGCGCATTGGCAACGTGTGCAGCTGCGTTGCGGCCGGTGTGGAAGCGGCCGTGGAAGTTGTGCCCGCGCAAACCGAAGACCTGATCGACGCGGTCTTGGCCATACGCAACAGCGCCGACAATCCGGTGGACGTGATCGGCACCGTGGGCCGCATTCCGGACAATAAAGACTGGAAATCCGGTTTTGCCGGCGGCTCCGCCAACGCGGTCAGACAGCCCGCGGTGTGCAGCGGCGACCGCAACGAAAAAGACGACTACAGCGCCAGCGATCAATGGACTCTGGCCGACGCCGACACCACTGGCAGTGCCGCGCTGGGCCAGCACCGCGTCAATTGCGGTGATTCCGACAACGACCGCGGCGAAACCAACGACCTGATCATTTCTCAATACATCGAACAGGGCCGCAACGACCAGGCCCTTGAGCTGTACAACGGCACCGACCGCCGCATCGATTTGAAAGCTGAAAACTATCAGATCGAAGTGTACTTCCACGGTTACGCACACCCCGGTGAGCAGGTGCAGCTGAACGGCCAGATTGAACCGCGCTCGACCTATGTGGTGGTCAACGCCGAAGCTTCACCGGCACTGCGCCAGCGCGCCGACCAGACGGTGCAGGGCATGGTGTTCACTGGCGCCGACGCCATCAGCCTGAAAAACGGCATGCACACCGGTCGCTGCGAATGTTCAGTGACCGCAGTGGCGGCCGCCATCAGCGGTGTCAATGACGGCGACGACAACAATCAAAGCCGCGAAGAAGCGCTGTTTTTTGAACGCATCAAACAGCACTATGGCGCACAGGCGGTGCAGACATCCGTGGTCGACTCCATCGGCCAGATCAACCTCGGCGAACCAGATTACATCGACCGTCCGGTGGCCAGCGACAGCACCCTGATGCGCAAATCGTCGGTGTGTCACGGCGACCGACTGGAAATTGACGCCTTTGATGCGCGCACCGAATGGCAATTGGGCAGCGCCAACAACTGGCGCGAAACCGGCCGTCACGGCCTGTCCGACTGCGCCGCCACGCCGCCGGATCTGATCCTCTCGGAATACATTGAAGGCCGCCGTGAAGATCAGGCCATTGAACTGTACAACGGCACCGCGCGCGCGGTGAACCTGGACGGCGAAAAATATCAGCTGGCGATTTACAACGACGACGACGCGGACGCCGATCAGGTGATCGATTTGAGCGGCCGGATCGAACCGGGCAGCGCGTTTGTCATCGCCCACCCAGACGCCAACAGCAACCTCGCCGACAAGGCCTCTCAATTGACCGGTGAACTGGATCTGTCCAGTGCCCGCGCGGTGCTGCTGAAAAAAGCCGTCACCCCGAGTTTCCAGTCATGCCACGCCGATGTGGCCGACTGGCTGGCGGACAAACCCACCATCGACACCATTGAATTTGTGTTGACGCCGGTGTTTGATCCCGAGCCGGGCCCCGATTCGGGCGACAACCCGCGCGACGGCGACGACGGCGGACTGGCCAGCCCGAACTGATGTTTCAAGGCGCATGATGGTCGCTGGCGCATGGCCGGATTCGGCGTGCGCCCTCCCGCGCCTTCATGCAATTGTCAAATTGTTCGACAAGAATGTCGCCTGGTTCTGATAAAATCGATTCATGAGCACAACACGCATCGGCATCATTGGCCTGGGCTACGTCGGCTTGCCTCTGGCAGTGGAGTTTTCCTTTCAATTTCCCACCCTCGGTTATGACATCGATGCGCAGCGCGTGAATGCGCTGAAACAGCACCACGACGCCACCGGTGAAGTCTCGAAGAAACGTCTGCAGCAGGCGGTTGATTTGCACTTGACTGCGCAACCGCAGGATCTGGCCGACTGCACCGTCTATATCATCACCGTGCCCACGCCGGTGGACGCCAACAACCTGCCCGACCTGACGCCGCTCAAGGCGGCATCGCACACGGTCGGACAATTGCTGAAACCCGGCGATGTGGTGGTGTATGAATCCACTGTATATCCCGGCGCCACGGAAAAAGAATGCGCGCGGGTGCTGTCGGAAGTCAGCGGTCTGGCATTAAATCGCGACTATCATCTGGGCTACTCACCCGAACGCATCAACCCCGGCGATAAAGTCAACACCTTAAAAACCATCGTTAAAGTGGTGGCCGCCTCAAACCAGGCCACCACCGAACGGCTGGGTGAAATGTACGGTCGCATCATCGACGCGGGCGTGCATCTGGCGCCCTCAATCAAGGTGGCAGAAGCCGCCAAAGCCATTGAAAACACACAACGCGACATGAACATCGCCTTCATGAATGAATTGAGCATGATGTTTCGGGAAATGCACATCGACACATTGGAAGTGATCGAAACGGCGGCCACCAAATGGAATTTCCTGCCTTTCAAACCGGGCCTGGTTGGCGGCCACTGCATTGGCGTGGACCCCTATTATCTGATTCACAAATCACAGGAAAGCGGTTACTACCCGCAGCTGATCACCACCGCACGCCGCATCAACGAACACATGGGGGAATACGTCACCGAACGCCTGCTCAAGCTGATGGCACACAAGCGCAAACACGTGGTCGGCAGCCGGGTGTTGATGCTGGGCCTGACCTTCAAGGAAAACTGCCCGGATTTGCGCAACACCCGGATCATCGACATCATCGAATCGCTGCGCTCCTATCACACCGAAATTGACGTGCACGACCCTTGGGCGGATGCCGAGGACGCCGCGCGCCTGGGTGTGAATCTGGTCGAGAAGCCGCCGCAAGGCAGCTACGATCTGGCCATACTCGCGGTGGCTCACCGCCAATTTGTGGAGGCCGGCGTGGCCGCGGTGCGGGCGCTGCTGAAACCCGGCGGATTGTTGTTCGACATCAAAGGCGCGTTCCCCAAAGACGCCGTGGACGAACGCCTGTGAGCACTCTGATCACCGGCGCAGCGGGATTCATTGGGTCGCACCTGGCGCAGCGACTGTTGGCCGACGGGCACGACGTGGTGGGCATCGACAACCTCAACGACTACTACGACGTTCAACTTAAATACGACCGCCTGCAACGCCTGCAGGCGCAGCCGCGTTTTGCATTCCATGAAATGGACATTGCCGACGCAGACGGCGTGATGCGCGTGTTCGGAGAACACGGGGTGCGGCACGTGGTCAATCTGGCGGCCCAGGCCGGTGTGCGCTATTCACTGGAAAACCCCTGGTCGTACATCAACAGCAACATCCACGGCTTTTTGTCGATCCTGGAAGCCTGCCGTCACCGCGCGGTGGATCACCTGGTCTACGCTTCGTCCAGCTCGGTGTACGGGGCCAACAAAAACCTGCCGTTTCGCGTGGAAGACAACGTCGATCACCCGCTGTCGCTGTACGCCGCCAGCAAGAAATCCAATGAGCTGATGGCGCACAGCTACGCCCACCTGTACGGATTACCGACCACCGGTTTGAGATTCTTTACAGTGTACGGCCCCTGGGGCCGACCCGACATGGCGCTGTTCCTGTTCACCCGGGCGATTCTGGAAGGTCGTCCAATCGATGTCTTCAATTACGGTAAGCACCGCCGCGATTTCACCTATATCGACGACATCGTCGAAGGCATTGTGCGCACCCTCAACCACACCCCGCCGGCGCAACCGGACTACGATTTCAGCCAGGCCACACCGGCGCAGAGCAGCGCGCCTTACCGGATCTACAACATCGGCAACGACCGACCGGTGCAATTGCTTGACTACATCGCCGCCATTGAAGAAAAGCTGGGGCGGCAGGCCATCAAACAGCTGCTGCCTTTGCAGAAAGGCGATGTGCCGGACACCCGGGCGGACGTCAGCGCCTTGCAGCGCGACGTCGGTTTTCATCCCGACACGGACATCCAGACCGGCATCGGCCGATTCATCGACTGGTACCGGGAATACTACGCCGTGTGATGCTGGACCAACTGCTGCACAAAGACAAGGAGCTGTCTGCGTTCAGTGAAAATCCCGCTGCCATGGCACACCACGGCGTGGCCGCACTGCTGCAGGCTGCGGGCGTTCGCAATCGCACCGTGGAACGCGCCGTGCTGCTGCAACGCGCCAGTGCCGAGCGCTGGTTGCAGGCGCACCGCGAATTGCAAAAACGCTGTGTAACCGTGCCCATGACGGTTTTCAAAGGCTTTGCCCTGAGTCACCGGCATTACCCCGAAGCATGGATGCGACCACACGCCGACATCGATGTGCTGATTGACAAATCCAACCTGCCTGCGCTGCAACAGGCCCTCACTGCGTTGGGCTATCAACGCAACATCGCGCGCAGCGGCGCTCTGGTTTCGCAGCAGGTTTCTTATCTCCTGCATACGCCCAATCAGCCCGATCTGACCTTTGATGTGCACTGGGAAATCAATAACCGGCCGGCCATTTACCGCCAGTTTCCACGCGCCGAACTGGACACGCAAACCGTGCATCTGCCCGATGGATCTGCAATTCTGACCTTGAGCGATGCCCAGGCATTCATCCTTGCTGCGTTTCATCGCAGCGCGCATCACCGCGCAGACCGCAAACACATCTGGTTGTATGATCTGGCGCTGTTGTGGCTGCGCATGACTGCACAACAACGTCAGGCCATGCGCGCAGAAGCGCAGCAAAAAAACCAGACCGAGGTGGTGGAGAGCGCCTTGCAGCAAATCAACGCCTTGTTTGACCTGCGGTTGCGCGGCGTGCAACCACCGACCCAGGTGGCCGTCTGCGAATCGCGGCCCGGCCCGCGAGGCTGGCAGGATTTGCATGAGCGCCTGGCGCAATGGCCGCGCTGGCGTGACAAAGCGCGCTACCTGTTATCCCAATTGTTCCAGCCCACGGCCTATGTGCAGCAGCGTTATCGTCTGCGCACTCGGCGCCTGGTGTGGCTGCACTACCCGCGCATGTGGCTGGAAGACGCCTTGAAACTGCTGCGTCGGCGGCCGTGAAACAACGCAAAATCATTCACATTGACATGGACTGCTTTTACGCAGCCATTGAGATGCGCGACAACCCGCGCCTGCGTGGGCGGCCGATTGCGGTGGGCGGGCGCCCCGATCAGCGTGGCGTGGTGGCCACCTGTTCTTATGAAGCGCGCGCCTTCGGTGTGCATTCAGCCATGCCGATGGCCCAGGCCATTAAACGCTGCCCCGATCTGATCGTGATTCGTCCGCGCATGGCCGTATATCAGGCCACTTCGCGAGAGATTTTCAAGATTTTCCACGGTTATACTCAACGGGTGCAGCCGCTGTCTTTGGACGAAGCTTTTCTGGACGTCAGTGATTGTCGACAATGCCGCGGCAGCGCCACCCTGATCGCACAAGAAATCCGCGCACAGATCAAACAAAAACACGGCCTCACGGCCTCCGCAGGCATCGCGCCCAACAAATTTCTGGCCAAGGTCGGCAGCGACCTGAATAAACCCGACGGTCAATACGTCATTCTGCCCGAGCAGATCGAGGACTTCGTGCGCCAGCTGCCGGTGAAAAAAATTTTTGGCGTGGGCCGCGTCACCGCGGAAAAAATGCACCGCCTGAACATCCACACTTGCGGGGATTTGCAAGCCCACGACCTCGCCGAACTGGAATCACTGTTTGGACAGTTCGGCCACCGCCTGCATCAGTTGTGCCGCGGCATTGACCCGCGTGAAGTGGTGACCGATTCGGTGCGCAAGTCCATCAGCGTGGAAGACACCTTCATGCGCGATTTACCTGATTTGCCAGCGTGCCTGGAGCGCGTGCCGGATTTGTTTGAATTGTTGCTTGAACGCCTGGCCAAGGCGCAAAAGAAGCGCCCGCTGACGGCGAAAAACTGTTACGTGAAAATGCGCTTCAATGATTTTTCCACCACCACCGCGCAATGCCCCGCGCACACACCCGAGCTGCGCACCTATCTGGGGTTGATCCGCACCGCCTGGCAACGCGGTCAACGGCCGGTTCGGCTGATCGGTCTGGGTCTGCAGTTCCATCCACCGGCCACACCGCAGCAATTGACCCTGACGATTTAGCCAACCCTTAAAATTCAGTGTCGCCGCTTCAGCGGGGTTCGCCGCTGTAGCTGTAGTGCCGTTTCAACACCTGTGACAAGACGCGCTTGAACTGCTCCGATTTGTCTTGAGTGAGCTCATCTTTCAACAGGTTGGTGCTGGCGTCGATGGCGCCTTTCAGGTCGTTGTAGGAATTTGGAGCACGGTAAAAGTGGCTGACCACCCGTTTGCTGTTGCGCGGCAACAGGTGTTCGGCGATGCGGATCAGTTCAGACTTAACCACCGATTCGCTGGCCGTGTCTGGGTCCAGAATCAATCCGCCGGACAGCACGCCGATGTAATCATCCTTGTACAATTCCAGCAACGCCTCCTCGGAATTGAAATGCCCCCGGCAATTTTTCATGATGTCTGCGACGCTGTTCTGTCCGTTGATCATGATGAGTAAAAAGCGTGAGCTTTGCTTGACTTTGTAGCGGCGGGTGCTCAACTCTTCGAGTCCTTTCTCGGTTTTGTAAAAAACCGTGCTTTGGTCGATCATGTGCGTGTCCTCTTGTGGGTCTCAGGTTCACAACAGAATCAGTCCCTGGACACACATTGAACACAACAACACATTGAAATGTGCGTTTCGGCCAATCCGTTTGGCCGTGTGCTCGATGGCGTTGATTGTGGGGTCATCCTGTCAACTGCGGCCGGATTGGCTCCGGCTCATTATTTCAAATCGATATTATTCAATTTTTGGGGCTTTTTCAAGTGTCTGTAATATTGTTTCACAATTGGGCTCCTGACGCGTGATCGGCAGACTGTTGAGGAACACCCGGCCGTAAGGTTTTGACCGCAGACGCCGGTCACAAATGATCAACACGCCGGTGTCGGTTTCACCGCGTATCAAGCGCCCGGCCCCCTGCTTCAGGGCAATCACCGCTTCGGGCAGCTGCTGCTGAAAAAACGGCTGGCCGCCGCTGCGTCGGATGTGGTCGGCGCGCGCTTTGAGCACAGGATCGTCCGGGTGGGCAAACGGCAGCCGATCAATGATCACACAACGCAAGGCCGGGCCACTGACGTCCACGCCCTCCCAAAAACTGGTGGTGCCCAGCAACAGACCGGCGCCGTCGGCGCGAAACGCCTGCAACAAGGCGTTGCGGTCCTGGGTGCCCTGAACATACAGGTTTTTGCCCGCGCGGGTGTGCAGATGCGTCGCCGCTTGCGACAGCGAGCGATGTGAGGTGAACAGAAAGAACACCCCGCCTGCGGTGGCACGGATCAGCGGCGTGAGGTATTCAAACAGACGCGCATTGAAGGCCGTGTCATTGGGTTCGGGCAAGGATTCCGGGATGTGCAATACGGCGTTGCCGGCGTAATCGAAGGGACTGTCCAATTGCAGTGTGGTCTCGGTGTTGAAACCGGTCTGCCGCATGAAATTTTCAAACGATCCGTCCACCGCCAGCGTGGCTGAAGTCAACACCCAGGCCAGATCCTGGGCCAGCGTGAATTCACGCAGCGGTGTGGCCACGTCCAGCGGCGTCTTGTGCAGTATGAAATATCGCTCGGCGCGCTCATGCCAATAGATGTCCTCTGTGCTGGACTGATTAAGAAAATCCTCCAGTCGCGCATGCGCTTCGCTGGCGCGGGCGGCGCAGGCGGCCAATCCACTGCTGGCCTCGGCCAGCGACTGCAGCGCAGCGGCCAGTTCACCAAGGTCCCGGTGCAGTGACTGAAACGCGTTGCGCACTCCGGCGTCGCGCCACAATTCTGCCAGCGCGCCTTTGCCGGACTGACCCAGCAGCACCAGCAAAACGTTGCGCACACCCTGCTCAAATGCCGATAGCTGCGATTCGACACCGGCAAATGCCGCGCTGACGGCGTGCGCTTCTGCGGTCACATCGGTGGCCAGGTCGCGCAACTGCCGGGAACTGAGCGCCTGGCTGAAGAAGCGCCCGGCAACCTGGGGTATCTGATGCGCCTCGTCGATCACCACCGCATCACAGGCCGGCAGCAAATCACCGAAACCGCCTTTCTTCAGCGCCATGTCGGCGAACAGCAAATGGTAGTTGACGATCAACAGGTCCGCTTGCTGTGCGCTTCGGCGCGCGCGGTAGACGAAACAGTCGCTGTAATGTTCGCATTCACTGCCCAGGCAATTGTCCGCGGTGGACGTGATCTGGTGGTGATGCGGCGAAGCCGCGGTGAGCTGCCTTAATTCAGCAATTTCACCGCTCTGGGTGTGCGGCAGCCAATCGATGATTTCGCTGTACAGGCGCTGAAACGTCGGCACACGGCCTTGCCGCGAGTGCGCGGTGCGGTACAGCCGTTCCAGACACAGGTAATTGCTGCGGCCTTTCAGCAGGCGCACTTTCTTGTGTGGATTGAGCATCTGCTGCAAGGCCGGTACGTCGCGTTTGTACAACTGGTCCTGCAGGGTTTTGGTGCCGGTGGAAATGATCACCCGCTGCGCACCCAGCAGCGCCGGCACCAGATAGGCAAAGGTCTTGCCGGTGCCGGTGCCGGCTTCGGCAATCAGTGTGTCGCGTGCACTGAAACATTCGGCCACGGCTTGCGCGAGGGCCAGTTGCTGTGGCCGCGCGCGGTAACTTTCAAGGTGACGGGCCAATGCCCCATCGGCGGCAAACACCCGCGTCAGTTCATCCAAATCCACCCCCTCTGCTGCGTCGGCAACACCGCGTCAATGCCGCTGCCGGGCCGCCAGAGAGCACTGCGCAATGGCATCCAGCGCCTGTTGTTGTTGCTCGGCTTGGCCCAGGTGTTCGGCGGCGATGGCCAGCGTGCGCCGCGCGCGTTCACACAGGGTGCCTTTGTCGGGTCCGTGATTGACCACTTGGCTCGACCATTCAAACGCGTGGTCAAATTCGCCATTGGCCAGGTAGGTTTCGGCCAATTGCTGGTGGATGTGTGCGGAATCGGGCTGGATCTGTTTGGCGCGCAAAATCAGATTCAAAGCGGTCTGGATTTGTCCGCGCGTTTCCGCCTCACGCGCCTGCTGCATCAACAGTTTCACGGCCTCAGGCAGCATCGGTTGCACATCCACCACCGATTCGCGGTGATCGGCCGGTTCACGCACGGTTTTTTCCACATCCACTTTAGGGCCGCAGGCGCTCAACACCAGCGTGGCACAGATCAGTATATTTTTCATGCCGCGATTATACACCAGCCGATGCGACTGCGGCCTTGCGAAGCACCCCAGCCTGCCTCTTTTATTGTGGCGCCTGCAGGTTCTTAAACAACTGCGCCCACAGCACCATGGCGCCGCGCGCGCCACTGAACGACGTCGGTGCGTTGTCATCGCGCCCCACCCAGACGCTGGCCAAAACTTCCCGGTCAAAACCCACAAACCAGGAGTCCCGATTGCGGTTGGTTGTGCCGGTTTTGCCAAACAGCGGTTGCCGCAAGGCGTAGCGACCGGACAAGGCCTGCGCGGTGCCTTCCCGGGTGATGGCCCCGAGCGCCTGGTTGATGCGCTCGATGTTGGTCGCCTTGACCGCGTGCGGGCGCTGCTGGCTGCCGCGCCTGAGCAAACGCCCTTGCGCGTCGGTGACTGCACGGATCACTTGCGCCTGCTGCACGCGCCCCGAGGAGGAAAACAGCAGAAACAAATTGTGCACCTCAAACGGCGTCAAATCGATGGCACCGAGAAAAATCGACGGGTGGTTGGCGCGGTTGATTTCCAGCCCCAGCTGTTTAAGGAAAGCGATGAACCGCGCCAGGCCAATTTGCTGACCCAGATACACGGTGGCCTGATTGCGCGATTGCACCAGCGCGGTGCGCGCCTGAATGGTGCCCAGCGATTCTCCGTCCCAATTGTCCGGTCGCCACACCGACTGGCGGTCCACAGTGATTTCAAGTGGCCGGTCCTGCACGGCGCTGTTGAGGGAAAAACCGGGCATCAGTTCCAGTCCGGCCAGATACACCAGCGGCTTGATCAAGGAACCAATCTGTCGGCGCGACAGCAGGGCCCGATTGAAGTGTGAAGTGGAATCCTTGGCCCCGCTGATGGCCAGCACTTCACCGCTGCTGGCGTGCGAAACCACCACCGCATTCTGTAAATCCGCGCCCAGCAACTCATCGCTCTGCGCCGCTGTTTTTTCCACCAGCCACTGCACCCATGGATCCAGCGTGGTGAATACCCGGAGCCCTTGCTGTTGCAGTTGCGCACCGGAGAAGCCGGTGTGCAACTGGCGCTTGACCAGATCCAAAAAATCGCCGTACTGCACACGCACCGGCGATCGCCGGTGCAGATTGAGCCGGTGTTGCACCGCCTGCCGGTATTCGGCCTCGCTGATCACGCCGGTTTGCCACCAGACTTTCAGCACCAGTTCCTGCCGGGCCACCGCGCGCTCGGTGTTTTTGTACGGGTTGTACCAGGACGGGCCCTTGATCAGGGCCACCAGCAGCGCCTGTTCAGCGATGTTGATGTGCGCGGCCGGCTTGGCGAAATAAAACTGCGCGGCCTGTTCCACCCCGTGGATCGCCACCTTGCCGTCCTGACCCCAATAAATGTCATTAAAATACAGGGTCAAAATTTCACCTTTGCCCAACTTGCGCTCCAGCAGCAGCGCGGCGGCGGCCTCGTTGAGCTTGCGCAGCCAGCTTTTGTCGCTGTACTGCCAGCGGTTCTTGATCAGCTGTTGCGTGAGGGTGCTGCCGCCCTCAACCAGTCGGCCGGCCCGCAGGTTGCGCACCAGCGCGCGCGCGATGCCGAGAAAATCAACACCAGCATGGTGTTTGAAATCGCGGTCTTCGACCGCCTGCAGGCCGCGCACCAGGGTGTCTGGCAACTGCGCCAGTCGCACCGGTTGTTTGCCGCGCCATTGATCGGCGAACAACTGCCCCAGCAACAGCGGCTCAAGACGCGCCAGGGCGGCGTCGTTTTCCACCACACGGGCGTTTTCAATGCGCACCCGAAAATGCCGCGGCGCCTCCACACCGTCAACAAATGCAAAGCCTTTGCTGTGAATTTCAAAGGCCGCTCCGCGGCGCCGGTACTGGCCCACTTCGGGGGCGTGATCGACCGCGCGGTAGCCCAGCAGGTCCAATTCAAACTGCAGCGCTTCAGCGCTCAAGGTTCGCCCCACATGCAATTCCAGCGGGCGCGCAAACACCGAAGCCGGCGCGCGCGGTGTGGGGTCTTCAACCAGGTCATTGACCAGGCCGTTGAGATACCACAGCCAGGGGCCGGTCAGGGCCGGCACAAAGCCCAACAGAAACCAGCCGGCCGTACGCAGCAGGCGGCGGGGTGTGGTTTTTTTTGATTTGGATGTCACTGAAGGCGGTTCTTTGACGTAGTTCACATCGGCAGCGCGTGCATATTAACACGATATTCACCCGGCCTGCTTAGAATTGAAATTTTTTACTGTTGAGGAGGCACAACGCAATGAAAACTTTTGGCACCCTGATGGCATTGACTCTGGCCACACTGGCCAGCGCAGACACCACTTTGGAATACAACACCGGCATGGACAGCAACACCCGGATTCACTTCCGCGGCGGGCAAATGCTGATGAGCGATGCCGCCAACGACACGGCGGTGTTGTTTGATGCCGCGGCCCAGTCCATGACCGTGATCAACCACAGCGAGCGCGAATACATGCTGTTCGGTCCCAAACAACTGGCCGCGCTGGGCAACATGCGTGAAACCATCCTGCAATCCATTGAGCAGCAACTGGCCGGCGTGCCGGCGGCGCAGCGCGAACAGATCCGCGATATGATGATGAAAACCATGAAAAACCGCATGCCGGCCGCCGAGGCCCTGCCGGAGTACCAGCGCACCGGGCAAAACAAAACGGTCAACGGCCACAGCTGCGAGGTGGTGATCAATCGCAACAACCCCGATTCTGAAACATTCTGCGTCACCCGGTTCAGCGAACTGGGCATGCAGGCGGCCGACTACAGCGCCTACGCCGAGTTCATGAAGCTGGCGGAAAAAATGACCGCGCAACTGGGCAACAAAGGCATGAATTTTTCCGTGCTGGGGGATTTTGTTCCGGTCGAATACCGCAACGCCCAGGCGCAAGGCACCCTGGTCGGTGTGCAACATGAAACGCTGTCCGACGCGGTGTTTGCTGTGCCCGCGGATTACACCCAACAACGCATCGAATTGCCCAACTTCTGACCTTGAACAGGCGCTGTGCCGGGCCGCCCTGGCGGGTCGCTGCAGCGCCTGTACTGCCGCGCATGCGAAGCTGGCATTGGTGTCGGGATGTGATAAAATACGCCGATGCCAAAACCACCTCATGTGTTCATCTACAACGCCGGTGAACACCCGCATTCCACCGACTGGCCCGAGCACGCAACCGCGCTGCCGCACAGCCGCATTGACCAGACGCTGATTGACCGCATCGGGCAGATTGTCCCCGCCGGCCAACCGTTGCTGCTGTTCAACGGCGCCTGTGTCTGGCCGCAATGGGGTCTTGAGCGCATGCGGGCGGCGTGGCAAGAGATCGGCGATGCCGACGTCCTCAGCGCTTTGAGTTGTGAAATCACGGCGCTTTCGCCGCTGGCCCTGCAGCAATCCTTTCGCGGCACTGTGGCTGAGTTGGATCAGCTGATTTATGCGCTGCAGTCGCCTGGCCTGTTCGACGCGCCGGTGTACAACCCACATTGCGCGATGTTCCGCGGCCCCGAATGCCTGGCCACACCGCCACACCGCCTGCGCATTCGCGCGTGCAACAACCTGCTGGTGCAACCGCCGGGCAACAGCCCCCTGCTGCGCCTGAGCGATGCGCGCCACCGCGATTCGGCGCACACCCTGCCAGCACACCCGCTGGGCGCTCTGCACCTGAAACTGCGCGCACACCCGGCGCCGCCGGACCAGGCGCTGGGCTGGCCGGGTCTGGACGGGCGCCCGGTGTTGCTGCACATTTACATGAATTGGGGCGGTGGCGTGGCGCGCTGGATCAATGACCACGTGCAGCAACGGCCTGAATTTCATCATCTGGTGCTCTCCAGTCAGGGCAGCCAGGATCGCCGCAGCTATGGCGAACGCCTGGTTTTGCGCCTGGGCGGCACTGAGGGCGTGCAGCTGGAACGCCACGATCTGGCGGTGCCGATTGACTGTATGGTGGTCGAGCACACGCAATACGACGCGCTGTTCAAGGATCTGCTCGAACGCCATCAAGTCGCGGCGGTGGTGGTCTCTTCTCTGATCGGACATTCCGCGCAGGTGCTCGCCAGCGACCGGCCCACGGTGCGCGTTCTGCACGACTATTTCCCACACTGGCCGGCCCTCACGGCGCGTCTGGATGCCGATGAAATCGGCGCGGCCGAATGGGACGCCGCCTTTGCCCTCAGCCGCGATGAACCTTTCGGCGGCATTGACCGCGACCGGCACGCGCGCTGGTGTGCGGCTTTGGATGATTTGTACAACCGCACGTCGGTGACACTGGTGGCACCGTCGCGTTCCGTGCAAAACAATTTTCGCAAAATCACCGACGGTGAATTTGTTGCGCGCATGCGCGTTCTGCCGCATCAAATGGCCGCCTTGCCGACGCTGGAGTTTCACGCCAACAAGGAACCGTTCACGGTGTTGGTGCCAGGGCGCATCAGCCTGCCCAAGGGCCAGCGCCTGTTGGAAGCAGTGCTGGCAACGGCGCCACGGGATTTTCGCTTTGTGCTGCTTGGCGCGGGCGGCGCGGGGCGCGCATACGCACGCCGCGCCAACGTCGAGGTGGTGCACAATTACGCCCTTGAGGACTTGCCTGACTGGGTGGACCGACTGCAGCCGCAGATCGCCCTGCTCACGTCACTGGCTTCTGAAACCCATTGCTACACTTTAAGCGAAATGCAGGCCCTGGGCGTGCCGGTGCTGGCGGTGCCCAGCGGCGCCATTGGCGAACGCATTGAAGCGGGCCGGACCGGCTGGTTGTGTGACGCCGACGCCGCGGCGCTGGTGGCGCAATTGCAGTCTCTCGCCGGGCAACGCGAGGCCTTGCTCAAAGTGCATCAAAACCTGCACAAACTGAATCAACAGCCGGTGTCTCAAGCAAAGGAATGGGCCGAGATTTACCGCACCGAAGAACTGCAACCAGCACAACTGCACTACTCAAAGGACGTGCGCCCCGAACCGCTGACCCGTGAATTGCAACTGGCCGAAGCGGCGCACAAAAAAACCGCCTCCGAACTCAGGCGGGCGCGCAAGGACGTGCGGGAACGCACCGATTGGGCGCACGGCCTGCAACAACACAACGAAGAACTGGGCCGGCAAATTGTGCAGGAACGCGCGCAAATCGAACATTTGAAAAATGTGGTCACCGAGGTGCAGGCGGCGGCCGAGCAGGACTTGCAGCATCACAAGGGCGTGATTGCGCAACAAAATCAGCGCATCGACGAAGCGCAAAAACGCGCCGATGATGCGGAGAACAAATTCAACGAGATCATTCAATCCCATTCCTGGCGCGTCACCCGACCGATGCGCGTCATCAGCCGTTTCCTGCGCCGCCGTTGTGGCGCCGCGGTGTACCGCGCGCGGCGCTGGGCAGGGCTGCCGGGCCGTGTCCTGCGTTCGCTGCGCAGTCGAGGATTGAAACAAACGCTGCACATGGCCCGACAAAAATTGCGCCGCAGCGCGCCACCCAAAAGCGCCATGACGCAACCGGCCACACCGCCGCAACAGTTTGATGCCCTGCAGGTGCACGGCAGCAAAACCCCGCGTGTGTCGGTGGTGGTGCCGGTGTACAACAGCTACGCCTACACGCATCAGTGCCTGGCCTCACTGGCCGCGTTGCAAGACGACACCCCGTTTGAAGTGATTGTGGTCAACGACGCGTCCACCGATGACACGGAAAAGCTCATCGCCCGGGTCAGCGGCATCCGCTGTTTTCATCGCCCGCAAAACCAGGGGTTCATTGAATCCTGTCTGTTTGGTGCCGAACAGGCGCGCGGCGAGTATCTGTTGTTTCTCAACAACGACACGGTGGTGCACGACGACTGGCTGGATGCCTTGCTGCGCACTTTCGAAACCCACCCGGATGCGGGACTGGTTGGCAGCAAACTGGTGTACCCGGACGGGCGTCTGCAGGAAGCCGGCGGCATTGTGTTTTCCGACGCCTCGGGGTGGAATTACGGTCGCCTGCAGAATCCCGATGAACCGGCCTTCAATCACCTGCGTGAAGTGAGTTACTGTTCCGGCGCCAGCATCCTGGTGCCCCGCGCGCTGTTTGATCAACTCGGCGGCTTTGACCGGCGCTACAAACCGGCCTATTACGAAGACACCGACCTGGCCTTCGCGGTGCGTGAAGCCGGCCTCAAGGTGTATTATCAGCCGGCCAGCGTGGTGACCCATTTCGAAGGCGTTTCCTCCGGCACCGATCTGAGCAGCGGCACCAAGAAATACCAGGTGGTCAACCAGCAGAAATTTCTACAGAAATGGTCTGAAGCGCTGGCCAGACAGCCGGCGCCAGGCAGCGACATTGAAATGGCACGGCTGCAGAACCGGCCGCGCCGGGTGGCCATTTTTGATGCCTGCACACCGACGCCGGACCAGGATTCCGGCTCACTGCGCATGTTCAATTTGATGCAGATATTTCAGGCGCTTGGGTACCACGTGAGTTTCATTCCTGAAAACATGGCGCATTTCGGTGAATACACCGCGCAATTGCAAGGCCTTGGGGTGGAATGCATTTACGCCCCCACGCACAGCAATCCGGTGGAATACCTGCACACACACGGCGCGCACTTCGACGTGGTTTTTCTGAGCCGCTATTACGTCGCCGAGCCGCTGCTCGCTGCGGTTAAAAAGGCCTGCCCCAAAGCCCGGGTGTTGTTCGACA
This sequence comes from Marinicellaceae bacterium, assembly GCA_050303435.1. GTDB lineage: Bacteria > Pseudomonadota > Gammaproteobacteria > Xanthomonadales > Marinicellaceae > JBNLBT01. The sequence continues at coordinate 23,714 of JBNLBT010000002.1, read as the reverse complement.
CGGTGGACCTGCATTACCTGCGGGAGCAACGCATGGCTGAATTGGAAAACAACCCTGCGCTGTTGAAAAGCGCGGCCAAAACCCGGCGCCGGGAGCTGGCGGTGATGCGCGGCGCCGACATCACGCTGGTGGTGTCCCCGCATGAAGTGGAAGAACTGAAGAGAGAGGATCCCAGCATCCGCGTTGAAGTGCTGTCCAACATCCACGAAGTTTACGGCTGCACGCGTGGATTTGCTGCGCGCAGCGATCTGCTGTTCATGGGCGGGTACCAGCACACCCCCAATGTTGACGCCGTGCATTGGCTGGTCGATGACATCTGGCCGGCCATCCACACCGCCCTGCCCGATGCGACGCTGCACTTGATCGGCTCCAAGGCACCGGCGGAGGTGCAGGCATTGGGTGACCGCGACGGGGTGAAGTTTCACGGCTTTGTCGCCGACATCGAACCGTTCATGCAGAACATTCGCATCGCCCTGGCGCCGCTGAGATATGGCGCCGGCGTCAAAGGCAAGGTCAACATGAGCATGTCCTACGGCCAACCGGTGGTCGGCACCCGCGTGGCGGTGGAAGGCATGCACACCGTGCATGAAAAAGACGTGCTGATCGCCGAAAACGCGCTGGATTTTGCCGCCGAAGTGGTGCGCCTGTATCACGACGCCGCGTTGTGGCAACGCCTGTCCGAAGCCGGGCTCGAAAATGTGCAGCGGTGGTTTTCCTTTGCGGCGGCCAAAAACCGTTTAGCGGAGCTGTTATCAGACGCGCCGGCCGACGCCAGGGCACAGACCACAGGTCAGGGCAAACACAAATCCAGCACCTGACCCAGCTCGGTGAACAGCCGGTTTTCGGGAATGAACCCGTGCGCGATCCACGGTGAAACCACGGCCCACAATCCCACCGCACCGATGAATACCGCCGCCACACTGCGCGCGGAAACGAACCAAGCGCTGTGTTGAATGCGGCGGTGCAATTGCTGGGTGATCAACAGCCCCGGCAAAGTGCCCAAACCAAACGCCAGCATCGACACCGCGCCACGCCCCCAATCACCGGTGGCCGCGGCCAGCAGCAACAGAGCGTATAAAAGCCCGCACGGCAACAGACCCCAGATCATGCCTTTCAACACGCGACCGGTATATCCCGGCCAGGCATCCAGCTGCTGCATGAACGCATTCAGCTTGCGCCACAATGGCAGACCAAAGGACAGACGCCAGGACAGCCGACCGCCGAGCAACACGTTGATCGCAAAGAGCACCAGCATCACCCCCACGGCTGTGCGCAACACAAAACCAAAAGGCACGGGATTGAAAGCCAGTCCGGCGCCCTGCACCACGCCGGCAAACAGCGCGCCCAACACGGTGTAACTCAACACCCGACCCAGATTCAACGCCAACACCTGATCCAGCTGCGGCCGCCGTTGACACAACACCACACACAGCGGCCCGCACATGGCGATGCAATGCAGTGAGGAAAACAGACCGATCAGAAACGGCGTCAGGCCATTCATGCGCCGCCGTCGTCCTGATCTCGTGCGCGCGGGGCGAGGTCATCCTCGTCGTCCAGAATGGAATAGGCCGGAGAGTCCAGGTCATCGAACTGGTTTTTGCGCAAAGCCCAGAAAAAAGCCCACACCGCAATGCCCGCCAGCAGCAGACTCAACAACACCAGCACAAACACCATGCTCACAACAATCGCCTCGAATTCAGAACCACCAGCAGAGAAGACGCCGACATGCCCAGCGCGGCCAGCCACGGCTGCAGCACACCGGCCATGGCCAGCGGCGTCACCCCCAGATTATACACAATCGCCCAGGCGATGTTCTGGCGGATCACGCGTTGCGCACGCGCTGAAGCGCGCACCGCCGGATCAATGGCCGACAAGGACTGACCCATCACAATCACATCGGATGCAGCGTGCGCCAGATGCGCGCCCTGCCGCAGACTGATGGACACGTCCGCACGGGACAGCACCGGCGCGTCGTTGATGCCGTCGCCGACCATGGCCACCATCTCACCGCGTTGCTGCCAGGCTTCAATACACCGCATCTTGTCATCCGTGCTCTGTTCGGCGTGCCATTCGGAAACACCCAGGGTGCGTGCCACCGACTGCACCGCCGAAGCGCGGTCGCCGCTGAGCAGGATCACCGTGCGACCCGAATCCTGCAGCCGCTGCACCAACGCCTGTGCCCCGTCACGCATGGCCGTGCGCAATTCATACAGAGCCACCAGCGACGCGTCGTGACCCAGCCACACCAGGGTGTTTTCAGGGTCACAGTCCAGCGATGGCAGATCCACGCCACTCAAAGCCGCCACCCAGTCTCCACGCCCCATGCGCCAGGTGCGACCGGCGCACACGCCCTGCACGCCGCGGCCTTCGAATTCCTCTAGCCAGGTGATCGGCACCGCTTCGGCCTGCGCGGTGAATGCCGCGGCGATCGGGTGATGACTGCGCGACTGCAGCGCCGCGGTGAGCCCAGTCGGCGGCGGCTCTGACAACAGGTGGCTGGCGGCCACACGCATGGCGGATTCGGTCAGGGTGCCGGTTTTGTCAAACACCCAGACCTGTGCGCGGTGCAAGCGGCTCATGGCGTCGGCGTTGTTGACCAGCACACCGAGCCGGAAAAAATGCAGGCTCATCGCCGACAGCGCGGTCGGCGTGGCCAGGGACAAGGCGCAGGGACAGGTGGCCACCAGCACCGACAGGGTGGCGGTCAAGGCCAGACCGCTGTGCGCCTGCCAGTGCCACAGCGCGGTCAAGGCCGCCAGCAACAACACCGCGGCCACAAAGTGTGCGGCGATGCGATCCACCAGTTGCAGGGTTCTGGGCCGCTGGGCCATGGCCGATTCCATCAAGGCGGTGAGGCGGCCAATGAAAGACTGTTCGCCCAACGCGGTGCTGCGCACGGTGACCTCGCCGTTGAGCAGGCGCGCGCCGGCCAGCACCGCTTCGCCGGCCGTGCGGGCGCGCGGCGTGGCCTCGCCGCTGAGCAGGGATTCATCGACGTCAACCCGTGGTGGCTGGCTGTGTACAATGACCCCGTCCACCGGAATCACACCACCGGCGCGCACTTTGACGACCTCGCCTTTGTGCAGCGCCGTCAGTGGCACGTGCTGCGTGGCGTCCTCGGCGTCCAGCCGTTCCACCGCGGCCGGAATCAAGGCGCCGATGGCGTCGCGCACACTCAAGCCCTGATGACGCACGCGCATTTCCACGTAGCGGCCGGCGAGCAAAAAAAACACAAACATGCTCATCGAATCAAAGTACACCGGCCCCGAAGAAAATAAACTGAAATACACGCTGAACGCATAGGCCAGCGTGATCGACAAAGCCACCGGCACATCCATGCCCAAATGGCGGTGACGCAGATCCCGCCAGGCGTGCTGCAGAAACAATCGACCCGCGTAGAAATACACTGCCGTGCCAATCAACAGTGAAAGCAAAACAAAAAACCGCTGCAGCGCCGGGTCCATGAGCTGACGCTGATCGGCATAAAGTGGCACCGACAGGGTCAAAATAAACATCATGCCCAAACCCGAAACGATGATTTTTTTCAGGTATTCCCGGTGCAATTGCACCGCGGCGGGTTGCGCCGAATTCAGGCGCAGCGGGTGATAACCCAGCTCAGCCACCGAACGGTGGATGCGGCTCAACGGCGTTTTGTCCGCATCAAAACGCACGCGCACGGTTTTGCTCACTGAATTGACCTGCACGTCGGCCACGCCCTCACACGCGCGCAACTGCCGGTCGATCAGCCAGCTGCAGGCGCTGCAATACATGTCTTCCACGCGCAGCGCGGTGGTGCTCAGTCCGTCCGCACCGGTTTCACACAGCACCGCGCGCAGGGCCGGACGGTCCAGTTCGGAATAATCGGCCTCTGGTGGCTTTGCGGGTGTGCGTGGCAGGCTGTCCTGGCGGTGTCGATAAAATGCGCGGTGACCCTGAGTGTTGATGAATTCAGCCACAGCGCGACAGCCCATGCAGCACATCGACCGCGGTTCACCTTCGATTTCACATTCAATGCGCACACCGGGAGGAATCGGCTCACCGCAGTGAAAGCAGGTGCTCATCCGTCCTTGGGATCGATGCCGAAACGGTCCTGTTTTTGAATCACCACCGGGGCGTGGGTGTGAGCCAGGTAAAAGGTGTAGCCGCTGGCCACCACCACACTGAGTGGCAGCAAAATGATCACCCATACCCAAACGTGTCGATACCAGGGGGCCTTGTCTTTCATGATGTGTCTATTCTCCGCTTCAGCGTCGGTCGCTGTGGTTCAACGATTATAGCCAAAAAAATTGATCCGTTCGCTGGTCTGCACCGGTTTTTCACCTTCACCGGTGGCCTGCAGGGTGATTTTATGGATCATTTTGTTGGCCACCGATTTGCGCGCTTGCACGCGCACCGGCACCGACAAAATTTCGCCCGGCGGAATCAACGCGTCGCGATGGTCGGCGTCGATCACCACGCGCAGCCCGTCCAGCCCGCTGGCCTGCAGGGTGTAGGTCAACGGCGCGCCGCCTTTGTTGAGCAATTTGACCGTGTACACGTTCTCGATGGTGTCGGCATCCACCACCCGATAAAAACTGTTGCGGTCGCGAATCACGTTCATGTCCAGCGTGCTGCGATTCAGCAATGACACGCTGAACAAGGTGAGCATGCCCAGCAACACCAATGCGTAGATCACAATGCGCGGCCGGAGAATGTGGGTCTGACGACCGCGCACCGCGTGCTCAGTGGTGTATCGGATCAACCCCTTGGGCATGTCGTTCTTTTCCATCACCTGATCGCAGGCGTCGATGCAGGCGGCACAGCCGATGCATTCATACTGCAGGCCATCGCGGATGTCAATGCCGGTCGGGCACACCTGCACGCACAAGGTGCAGTCAATGCAGTCCCCGGGATTCTCTGCGGCGCGCCGCTGTTTGCCGCGCATGCGCGGTTCACCGCGCTGGGTGTCGTAGGAAATGATCAGCGTGTCCTTGTCAAACATGGCGCTTTGAAAGCGCGCGTAGGGACACATGTACAGACACACCTGTTCACGCAGAAATCCAGCGTTGCCGTAGGTGGCGAAACTGTAGAAAAAAAGCCAGAAGGTTTCCCAGGGACCCAGATTCCAGGCCAGCACCTGGCCAAACAATTCACGGATCGGCGTGAAAAAACCCACAAACGTGAACCCGGTCCACAGGGCAAAGGCAATCCACAGCACCTGTTTGCTGATTTTGCGCCGCCATTTTTCCAGCGTCCAGGGGCCGGCGTCCAGCTTCATGCGTTTGTGGCGGTTGCCCTCGGCCAGTTGCTCCAGCCAGATGAACACCTCCGTCCACACGGTTTGCGGGCAGGCGTAACCGCACCACAGCCGGCCGGCCAGGGCGGTGAAGAAAAACAGCGAAAACGCAGCAATGATCAGCAGCCAGGACAGGTAGACAAAATCCTGCGGCCACAGATTCAGCCCGAAGATGTGAAAACGGCGCGCCGGCAAATCAAACAACACCGCCTGTTGATCGCCCCAGTTCAGCCAGGGCAACAGATAAAACAGGCCCAGCAGGATGAACACCGAAAACTTTCTCAACCACTGGAAACGCCCCTGGATTTCACGCGGGTAGATTTTTTCCTTGGCTTTGTACAGTTTCAGCTCAACCGGTTTGCCTTGAGTTTCGCTCATGATTCAATTCCAATGCATTAGACTGCCCGACCGCGCCGGGCGCGGGTTCATTCCGTGCGACGCTTCGCCAAACGGGTGCGCGGCAAGGCCATCACCACCCCGCACATGAACCCACAGATGAAAGTAAACAACCAGAAAAAGGCGAACCCCAGCGTGTAGCCGAGCTTGCGCGTCATGTGCCAGCCGGTTTCCGCAATCAGGGACAGTTCCACCGGGTCAAACTGGGAAAAAAACACCGCCGTTTGAATGCCCGCCAGGACAAAGGACACCCACAGCGCGATGCCGGTGCGGCGCAAAAAAATGCGCCGCACCTGACGCGCGTTGAAATCCCGGTTGCGAACGATTGGTTCAGTCATGGCTGAGAGAATACACGTAAGCCGAAACCAGTTTGATCTGGTTCTCATCGAGGATGTCTTTGTGCGCCGGCATCTGCCCGTTGATGCCCTCGTACAGCGCGGTCTGGATGAAATCCACCGAGCCGTGCAGCCAGATGTCGTCGGTCAAATTGGGCGCACCGAACATTGGATTGCCTTTGGCGTCAGGGCCGTGGCAGGCGGCACAAAACATGGCAAACTTCTGCTCGCCCTGGCTGGCCAGTGCGGCGTCCGGCGCATCGCCGTGCAGACTTTTGACGTACGCCACCACCTGCTTCACGCCGTCTTCGCCCAGCGCCGGTGCAAACGGCGGCATCACGCCGTTGCGGCCCTGGCTCACCGACTCAATGATTTTTTCCGGTGTGCCGCCCCACAGCCAGTCGTCGTCGGCCAGATTGGGAAAACCGACCGCACCGCCGGCGTCCGAACCGTGGCACAAGGCGCAGTTGTTGGCAAACAGGCGCTCACCAATGCGCATCGCCTTGTCGTGCTGCGCCAGTTCAGTGACGGGCAGATCGATGAACTCGGCAAAGGCTTTTTCCCGTGCACTGAGCACCGCCGCGTATTCGGCTTCATACTGATTGACCTGGGTCCAGTCCTTGGAACCGGTGAAATTGCCCATGCCCGGATACAGATACAGATAAGCCACAGAAAACACGATGGTCAGCACAAACAGATACAGCCACCAGCGCGGCAACGGGTTGTTGTATTCGGTCAGATCATCGTCCCACACGTGACCGGTGGTTTCATTCTCCGATGCGCCATCGACTTTTTTACTGGCGGTGGCTTTCAGCAACCACAGATAGGCCACCAGGTGCACGACCACCACCCCGATCACGATCCAGCTCCACAGATTACTCATGATGTCTGTCCTCTTGATTCATCGGCGCGTCTTCCTGCAGGGGAAGATTCGCCATCTTGTCGAATTGTTCTTTGTTGCCAGCGCTGTACGCCCACAGCACGATGCCCACAAACAGCACAATTAAAGTGCCTGCAAATATGCCGCTGATCATTTCTTGGCCCTCGGCATGGCGGTGCCCAGCACCTGCAAATACGCAATCAGGGCGTCCATTTTGCTGCGCCCGGCCACCGCGTCGGGGGCCGCCTCGATTTCAGCGTCGCTGTACGGGTGTCCCAGCATGCGCAGGGCTTTCATGCTGGCCTGCACCAGTTCACCGTCCACCGGCTGTTCAGCCAGCCAGGGAAATCCGGGCATGTTGGATTGTGGCACCAGGGCGCGTGGATCGGTCAGGTGAATGCGGTGCCAGTCGTCGGAATAGCGCCCACCCACGCGCGCCAGATCCGGCCCGGTGCGTTTGGAGCCCCACTGAAAAGGCCGGTCATAGACCGATTCACCGGCCACCGAATAGTGCCCGTAACGCAGGGTTTCATCCACGAAAGGGCGCACCTGCTGGGAATGGCACACGTAGCAGCCTTCGCTGACGTACACATCGCGACCCGCCAGTGGCAGGGCCGCGTAGGGTTTCAGTCCGGGCACCGGTTCCACCACGCTGGCCTGACTCATCAGCGGCACGATTTCAACGATGCCGGCGAAACTGATCACCACCGCGATGAGCACGCCCATCAGGCCGATGTTCTTTTCAATTTTGTCGTGTTTAATCATGCCGATTCTCCCGCCAGTTCAGCCGCCCGGGGCGCCGCTGCCGGTCCCGAGCCGATGGTTTTCCACACGTTGTATATCATCACCAACATGCCCGCCAGGAACATCACCCCGCCGATGACACGCGCCACGTAATACGGGAATGTGGCCGCGATGCTTTCGATGAATGAATATTCCAGGGTGCCGTCGGCGTTCACATCACGCCACATCAACCCCTGCATCACGCCGGCGATCCACATCGAGGCGATGTACACCACGATGCCCAGGGTGGAAATCCAGAAATGCACATTGATCAGCCCGGTGCTGTACATGCCAGGTTTGTTCCACAGCCGCGGAATCAGTGTGTACATGGAAGCCATGGTCATCAGCGCCACCCAGCCCAGCGCGCCGGAATGCACGTGGCCGATGGTCCAGTCGGTGTAGTGCGACAAGGCATTGACGGTCTTGATTGACATCATCGGGCCCTCAAAGGTGCTCATGCCGTAAAACGACAAAGAGACGATCATCATTTTGATGATCGGGTCACTGCGCAGTTTTTCCCAGGCGCCCGAGAGGGTCATGATGCCGTTGATCATGCCGCCCCAGGACGGCGCCAGCAGCATCAGGGAAAACACCATGCCCAGCGATTGCGCCCAGTCCGGCAATGAAGTGTAGTGCAAATGGTGCGGACCGGCCCACATGTAAGTGGAAATCAGCGCCCAAAAATGCACGATCGACAGGCGATAGGAGTAAATCGGCCGTTCGGCCTGCTTGGGCACAAAATAATACATCATGCCGAGGAATCCGGCGGTCAGGAAAAAGCCCACGGCGTTGTGTCCGTACCACCACTGGGTCAGCGCGTCGACCGCGCCGGGAAACACCGGATAGGACAGGTGCCAGTTGACCGGGATGGCCAGATTGTTGACGATGTGAAGCACCGCGATGGTGATGATGAAGGCCGAATAAAACCAGTTGGCCACGTAGATGTGTTGCACTTTGCGTTTGGCAATGGTGCCAAAATAGACCGCCGCGTAGGCCACCCACACGATGGTCAGCAGCACGTCCAGCGGCCAGATCAATTCTGCGTATTCCTTGCTTTGGGTGAAACCGAACGGCAGCGTCAGCGCGGCGCCGACGATGACCGACTGAAAGCCCCAGAAGGTGAACGACGCCAGGCCATTGCTGATCAGCGGCGCCTTGCAGGTGCGCTGCACAACATACAGCGAGGTGCCCAGCAAGGCGTTGCCGCCAAAGGCGAAAATCACCGCATTGGTGTGCAACGGCCGCAAGCGGCTGTAGGTCAGCCACGGCACATCAAAATTCAACACCGGCCAGGCCAGCTGGGCGGCAATCAACACCCCCACCAGCAGCCCGATGACACCCCAGAACAGCGTCGCCACAACAAACTGCTTGACGACCTTCTCATTGTACGCGGACATTGATTCTCCCGTTATTATCGTTTGAAACGTATTGTAAATAATTGTGCTTTTTACTTTTTGATATGCATCAAAGAATCTATAATTGAAGCCTCTTCACAACGATTGGAGCCATGCCGTCCAACCCACTGTCTAAGAATTTGACCGCCTCGGCAGCGAATTTTGGCAAATGCGAAGACTGCGATTTATGCGCACCGTCCGGCAAAGGCCTGGAACCGCGCATCAATGAACTCGAATTGAAGGACATTGAGTCCATCATTAAATCACACAACGTGTGCGAAAAAAACCATCAGCTGTTCAAAGACGGCGATGTGTTTCAATACATATACGTGGTGCACTCCGGCATTTTCAAGTCCACCATCATCGACACCGACGGGCGCACGCGCATCAACCACATTTACATCCCCGGTGAAGTGATCGGCCTGGAGGCGATTCACAACAACCACTACAACGCCACGGTTTCCGCCACCGACACGGCCTCGTATTGCGTGATTCCCTACAATCCGCTGCTGAATCTGGCCAAAAAACACCCGCAAATTCAAAAACACCTGCTGATCATGATGAGCAAAAAACTCAATCAGTGCCAGGTGCGCCTGGGCGATATGCCGGCGAAGAACAAAATTGCGCGGTTCATCAAACTGCTCTCGGACCGCTACCGCCAACGCGGTTTCTCCGGCGACCGTTTTCATCTGCCGCTGTCACAGCGGGACATGGCCAATTACCTGGGCATGGCCGAAGAAACGCTGAGCCGGATTCTTGGCAACTTGTCGAAAAAGAACATTTTACACCACAAAAATCACCAGATTGTGATCGCCGACACCGTGGCCTTTGAGGCACTGGCCGAATGAAATTTGAATTATGTTCGTGCGATCCCCATATTGCAACACAACAGACTCAAGGTGCCCTGCACGGGGTCTGTTGACCGCCTATTATCAGGAGTAACAAAACAATGAATCAACACATCATAGAAGCCACCGACGCAAATTTTGCCGACATCACCAACTCAGACGTGCCGGTGTTGGTGGATTACTGGGCTGAATGGTGCGGCCCGTGTCGCATGATCGCCCCCATCCTTGAAGAAGTGGCCGAAGAGATGCAAAACAGCGTCAAAGTCGCCAAGCTGAACATTGAGGAAAACCGCGAAATTGCCACCAAAATGGCCATTCGTGGCATCCCCACGCTGATGATTTTCAAAAACGGTGAAGTCATCGACCAGCACGTGGGCGCCGTGTCCAAAGGCCAACTGGTGGAATTCATCAACCGCCACACCGGATAATTCCAGGGCCGAGTCACTCGGCCCATTTTAATTTTTTTATTTTACAACTGGACACAGTGACGCCAGACATGGTAGTTTATGTACATCTTGAGGCGGCGCCCCTGCGCCGCTGATTTTCCAAAACCGATTTGCCAATGACCGCGCCTGCTCTGCGGGCATAACATCATTTGGATTGACGGATTAATAACAAATAAAGCCGCTTCACAGCACTGTAAATCAATTTATTTCATGCAACCGACGTTCTGTCGTTTAACGTAGACCTATGAACCTATCCGAATTAAAAAAACTCTCCAGCACCAAACTTTCCGACATCGCCAAACAAGCCGGTGTTGAAACCCGCTCCCGGGTACAGAAACAGCAATTGATTTTCTCCATACTGAAACAACACGCCAAGAAAGGAGAAGACATTTTTGGTGACGGTGTGCTGGAAGTGCTGCCGGACGGGTTTGGATTCTTGCGCGCACCGGAAAACTCCTATCAGGCCGGCCCCGACGACATCTACGTTTCGCCCAGTCAAATCCGCCGCTTTGGCTTGCGCACCGGCGACACCATCACCGGGAAAATCCGCCCACCCAAGGACGCAGAACGCTATTTCGCCCTGCTGCAAATCGAAACCATCAACTACGAGCCGCACGAGAACACCAAGGGCAAAATCATCTTTGAAAACCTCACACCGTTGTTTCCCACAGAGCAACTGAAACTGGAACGCGGCGACGGATCGCGTGAGGATCTGACCACCCGGATCATTGACTTGATTTCACCCATCGGCAAAGGCCAGCGCGGATTGATCGTGTCGCCGCCAAAAGCCGGTAAAACCATGATGCTGCAGAACATCGCCGCGTCAATCGCGATCAACAATCCCGAATCCAAACTGTTTGTGCTGCTGATCGATGAACGACCGGAAGAAGTGACCGAAATGGAGCGCACGGTGCGCGGCGAAGTGATCGCCTCCACCTTCGATGAGCCGGCTTCGCGTCACGTGCAGGTGGCCGACATGGTGATCGAACGCGCCAAGCGACTGGTGGAACATAAACAGGACGTGATCATTCTGCTTGACTCCATCACACGTCTGGCCAGGGCATACAACACCGTGACGCCGGCGTCGGGCAAAATCCTCACCGGCGGTGTGGACGCCAATGCGCTGCACCGGCCGAAGAAATTCTTCGGTGCCGCGCGCAACATTGAAGAAGGCGGCAGTTTGACGATTCTCGCCACCGGCCTGATCGAAACCGGTTCGAAAATGGACGAAGTGATTTTTGAGGAATTCAAAGGCACCGGCAACATGGAGGCCCACCTGGACCGCAAGATCGCGGAAAAACGCGTGTTCCCGGCAATCAACATCAACAAGTCGGGCACCCGCCGCGAAGAATTGATCGTGAACAACAATTTCCTGCAAAAAGCCTGGATCCTGCGCAAGATTCTGCACCCGATGGACGAACTGGCCGCCATCGAATTCCTGTTGGAAAAACTCAAGGACACCAAAACCAACGAAGAATTCTTTTCTTCAATGAAACGCTGAATCACGGCTTTTTTTCCAGCCCCGGCGTGGGTACAATCAACGCATGCCGATCGCAAAAAGAAAAACCTACGCCGCCATCGACCTGGGATCGAATTCATTCCATCTGCTGGTCAGCACCCTGATATCAGGGCAGTTGCACCCAATCGACAGCGTCAAACACATGGTGCATCTGGCCGCGGGTCTGGATGCACAGAAAAACATCCGCCCAGACGCCATGCACAACGCGTTTGAATCGCTGCGCACATTTGCCCAACGCATTGAAAACATCGAGCCAGAACGCATCAAAGTGGTTGGCACCAACACCCTGCGCAAGGCCAAGAACGCGGCGGCGTTCATTGAACAGGCCGAGCAGATTCTGCAACACGAAATCGAGATCATCTCCGGCCGCGAAGAAGCGCGCCTGTTGTATCTCGGTGTGGCGCACAGCTCACCGGATTCCCCCGGCAAACGCCTGGTGATCGACATCGGCGGTGGCTCCACCGAACTGATCATCGGTGAAGGTTTTAAACCGGCCACCCGCGAAAGTCTGTTTATGGGCTGCGTGGGCATGAGCCTTGCCGCCTTTGCAGACGGCGTCATTTCAGATCGCAACTGGCAACGCGCCGTGCTCAAGGCCCAGCGCGAGATCAGTCCGATACGCAAGCTGTATCTGGAACAATCCTGGGAACACGTGATTGGCGCTTCCGGCACCATCAAAGCCACCGCCAACATTCTGATTGAGAACGGCTGGAGTGTTTCGGACATCACCCGCAAGGGCCTGAACAAACTGATCCGCCGCTGTCTTTCACTGGGACACGTGGATCGTCTGGTTGAACTCAAGGGATTGGACGAGGAACGGCGCGCCGTCTACATCGGCGGCCTGGCGATCATCAAAGCCCTGTTCGAATCACTCAAGATCGATCAAATGGCCGTCTCCAGCGGCGCCTTGCGCGAAGGCCTGATCTATCAGATGGCAGGCAAACTGGAAGCGCGCGATGTGCGCAGCCGCGCGATCAACAAACTGAGCAAACTGTTCAGTGTGGACACGCGTCAGGTTGAGCACGTGCGCAGCATGGCGCGCACGTTGATCCGGCTTTTGCCCGCCGACCGTGCCCTGGGTGACAAGCAACGCGACATCCTTTCGCGCGCCATCGACTTGCATGAAATCGGCCTGTCCATCGCCCACCACCAGTACCACAAACACGCCGCGTACATCATTCAAAACGCCGACATTCCCGGATTCAGCCGCCAGGAACAACACCTGATCGCTGTGCTGGTGCGCTTGCAGCGGCAAAAAATTTCCACCACCGCGTTGTCGCAATTGAACAAGAAACAGCTTGAATTCATTGTGCCCCTGGTGGTTATTTTGCGTCTGGCGGTGATCTTCTGCCGTGACCGCAAACTGCACAATGTGCAGGTCTCTGCGTTGCACTGGGAGGGTCAACACGTGACCCTGGTTTTTTCAGGCCAATGGCTGAAACGACACCCGTTGATCAAGGCCGATCTGGATTCGGAAATTGGCAAACTTGAGTCGCTGGGTGTGGATTTGCGGCTGAATCAGTCGGGACCGTAACGTCGCGTCATTTCTTCAAGAGAGGCGTGGATCAGTTGCTCCAGCACCTGCAAATCGACGTCCGCCAGTTTATTGATGTACAGGCAGGATTTGCCGGTTTTGTGTTTGCCCAGCCGTTGCATCAACTCGTCGGATTCAGAAAAACCCGGCATGATGTAAACCGACAGGCTGCTTTTGCGTGGTGAGAAGCCGACGCGCATGAAAGTGCCGCTGCGGCCGCTTTCGTAGCGGTAATCGTAGTGCCCGAAACCAACGATCGATGGCCCCCACATGCGCGGCGGGTGTCCACTGATGCGCGCCATCATGTCACACAGGGTGCGCGCATCGTCCCGGCGGGTGCCCGCCGGGACGGCGTCAATAAATGCCTCAACCGAGGCGTCGTTTTCGGTGGTTTTCATTGCGACTGCTGGGCTTCTGCAGCGGCTTTTTTGAGCAACAGTCTTTGTTGCATTTGCTCGATTTTCGGCATCAAATCCTGTAACTTGGCTGCGCCTTCGCTGCTTTTAGTTGCTTTTTTCAAGTCCACCTGGCGCCGCATCATGGCCTGAGCTGCGGCACTGGCGGTGTTTTTGTCGGCCGCACTCGGCGTCGAAGACGGGCCGGTGCCGGTCTGCACGAAGGCGCGGCTTGCCGAACGATATCCCTTGACGATGTAGCCATCTCCGGACGGGTTGTTGCCGACCTGATAGACAAACATCACGCCTTTCATTTTGTTCAGGCTGATTTCATAAAACTGATAGAAGTAAAAATTGTTTTCCAGTGTATCCAGCATCAGGATCAGCATTTCATCGTTGCCCTGATCGTATTCTGCCGCGGCGGCCAACAGGGAGTTGGCCAGATTCGAGCAAAACCCGTCGACCATGTTTTCCGGTCGACAGCCATCGGCAAAGGTGCCCAGATTGTCCGTTTCAATGTCCTCAAACACCAGCACATCGCCACCGAACGCGCCGGCACCAAAATCCGGTGAGCCGTCAAACACCACCTGCCATTCACCCAACACCTGGTTCAGCGGCTGACCCAGTATGAAATTGAATCGTTCAATGAAGCGCTCCTCACCCTGAAACTTGATCAGTGCGGTGGATTCACTGAGAAACTCAATGGTCACCGGACCGGCGTCGCCCACCAGCGTGGTGGGCTCGGTGTAGGGGCAATCGATGCACGGACCACCAAAGGAGTAATTCAGCACCCCCTGATACAGCGCATTGCCGGTCAATCGGGCGCCGGTGGTGTACCAGATGGGAATGCCGGCCGCGTCATACACATAAAAGGCAATGAATAAAAAATCGTCTTGAATTTCAACCGCATAGCCTGAACCGCTGCGTTCGGCATCCCACCAGAACCCGCTTTCCGGCGTAAACCCCAGTTGTTGGGCGGATGAGGACAGGCTGAAAAACATCAGCAGGCTTAAAAGGAGGGTTTTGCTACCACGTCTCATGTCACTTCTCTTGGCTGTTGACTGCGGCCTATGGTAGCGGCATTCGCCTGAATCGTAAATGAATAATTCGGAGGCCCGGCCATCGCCGCAGCACCCCGCTGGCAACAGCAACCGCCCAGCCACGGCACTCAAGCGCTGAGATGCACCGTCTTTTAGCGCGCTCGGATGTGCGTTGCCGCTGCCTCGGCGGGTTTGGGCATGTGGGAGATAAAATGGTAAGATGGCGGCCATTTTTTTCATCTGGAGCCGTGCCCGTGAATGCACTGATCGACATTGGAGCCAATCTGACGCACGACAGTTTCGATGCCGACCGCGACGCGGTGATTCAGGCGGCGGTGGCGGCCGGCGTGGAAACCATGGTCATCACCGGATCCAGCGTGGATTGCGCCCGACAGGCCCGCGATCTGGCGCACCAATACAGCGCGCACTGTTTTGCCACCGCCGGCATCCACCCGCACCACGCCAGCGAATTCAACGCCGATGCCGAAACGGCCATCGCCGAGTTGCTCAGCGACCCCAAAGTGGTGGCCGTGGGCGAAACCGGTTTGGATTTTTTTCGCGATTTTTCACCCCGCGCCGCGCAACAGTTCAGCTTTGAGCAGCACATCAAACTCGCCATCGAAACCGGCATGCCGATGTTCTTGCATCAGCGCGACGCGCACAAAACCTTTCACCCCATGCTGCGAGAACACCGGGACCGCCTGAACGCGGTGGTGGTGCATTGTTTCACCGACAGCAAGGACGCCCTGTTTGACTATCTGGATCTTGACTGCCACATCGGCATCACCGGCTGGGTGTGCGATGAGCGCCGCGGCGCGCATCTGCATGGGCTGTTGAAGGAAATTCCGGCCAACCGTCTGATGGTGGAGACCGACGCGCCCTACCTGTTGCCCCGCACATTGCAACCCAAACCCGACACGCGCCGCAATGAACCCCGATACCTGGCGCACATCGTTGCATACATGGCGAACATTTTAACTATGGACGCTTCGGTTCTGGCCGAACAGACCCGCCGCAATGCACGGGCTTTTTTTCATCTGCCTGAGGCATAAAAAACCCGGCCTTGCGGGCCGGGTCGATGCTGTTTTTTGTGCGCCGCTGGTTTTCAGCAGCTGGCCAGACGCTGGCCACGCGCTTCTTTCAATGAGCGGATCAGTGACGGATACAGCGCCGCGCGGTCTTCATTGCTGAAGGACAAACGCACCAGTTCGCGTTGTAAATAACGGATCTTGCGTTCCACAGCCTGTTGAGATTTCAGTTGTTCCCGGCGATCCTTGAGCCGGTTGATCTGATTTCGAACGGTTTGTTGCATTGTTGGGCTCCATAACTATCGTATGTGCACCATATTACTGGCGTGCCGGCTGCGGTGAAATGGACAATGTCTGAAAGGCCTGTAAGAAAAAGACTACAAAAAGCCGAAGTGATCACAGTTTGCCAATCAAAATGAACCGAATCGTTCCACTGTGCGTATAATGCGCTACAATTGACCGTGTATTTGCAAACACATCATCAGGTGGGAAATGAAACAAACCATTGCACTCACAGCGATGGCGTTGGGCTTGCTGTCCTGCGCCAGCCCCACTCGCCAGCACGACACACAACCCACTGAGCGACCCGCGCCACAAACAGAACAGGCTCCGCCGGTCGAACAGACGTCGCCTGAGCAACCGATTGAGGCCGCACCGGCGCCTGCACAAGCAGAACCGGCGCAACCCGAACCCGCCGAGCCGATGCCGGAAAAGCCCACAACAGCTCAAGCGGTTGAACCAGAACCAGACGAGGCACCAGCCCGGCCTGAAAAACCGCTGCACGTGCCGGCCAAACCGGCCCGCCCCGAACCCCGCGAAACCCCCATATTGTCTCGCCGCATCGCCGGATCCGTGCATCTGAGCGCCGATCAGCCGGACGACGCCGAAGTGGGCGACAGCGTGGTGTATTTTGTGCCCGATTCAGGGCCCATGCCCAGACCCAAACCGCAACACCGCGTGATCAAAACGCGCAACAAGCGCTTTGATCCGGCGGTGCTGGTGGTGCCGGTCGGCAGCACGGTTGAGTTCCCCAACCAGGACACCATTTTGCACAACGTGTTTTCAGTTTCGCCGCAAAACCCCTTTGATCTGGGCCTGTACGGTGGCGGTGAGAGCGGTCGCGCAACCTTTGACCGGCCCGGGGTGGTGTATGTGCATTGCAACGTGCATCACGCCATGCAGGCCGATGTGCTGGTGCTCGAATCCCCGTGGTTTGCCCGCATCGGATCGGATGGCCGATTTGTGCTCGAGGATGTGCCGCTTGAAGCCGGCCGCCTGTTCCTCTGGCACCCGCGCGCGCGTCTGCATTCCAGCGCAATCACTGCGCAGTCCATGGCACTGGATGATTTGCGCTTTGAACTGGACATTGTGCGGCCCAAGGTGCCCAAACACCTGAACAAATTTGGCCGCAGCTACCGGCCGGTGCGTGAACAATGAAGAATGGCGTCAAGCTCAGCACCCAGTTGACCGTGGTGACCAGTGCGCTGATTGCCGTTACGGCACTGATTTCAGTGCTCGTCACCCTGTACTTCGGGCAAAGAATTGCGCGTCAGTCAATCGATAAAAAACTCAACACCAGTCAGCTGGTGCAAGAGGCGTTCACCGATTTGCGCCTGCGTCAGCTGGAACTGATTTCCCTGATTGTGGCCTCCGATCCGGCGTTTGTGGCCTACATTGCGCAAGCCACCTATCAACTGGACAACCAGCGGGATGACGTTGACCTGGCTTCAATCGCGGATTTGCTGCTCGAGCGCAAACAACAATTCGGCTTTGACATTGCCTACGTGGCCGACGCCGACGGTCGTCAGATCGCCCGTTCCGACCAGCCGATGGCCGCTGTGCGCGACCTGCAGAACAAAACACTGATGCAACAGGCGCTGGATCAACTGGTGCCCGTGAGTGGATACTGGCAAGAAGCCGACCGCGTCTACCAGGCCGCCATCGTGCCCCTGGCGCGCGGTGAGAACCTGATCGGCTTTTTGCTCACCGGCCTGCAGGTGGACGACCGGCTGACAGGCCAGATTGGCCGCCTCAGCGGCACCGATGCAGTGATCGTGCAACACCAGGCAGGCAACATTCTGCCCATTGGCAGCACCTTGGACATCGACCAGACAAACGCCCTGCTGCAGGCAGCGCAAGCGAAGCGCAGCACCGAGGTGGCGGCCGACGGACACCTGGAACTGAACGTCGGCGGCTTGTCGTTGGCCACGCGCAGCAGTACGCTGACGCAGCTGGAAGGGGACACTTCGATTGAAATTCTCTCCGCGGTGTCGATTGATCAGACCCTGCAGCCGTTCATCAACACACGCAACATTCTGCTCGCCGCCGGCAGCGTGATGATCGTGTTGGCCTTTGTGGTGGCCGGGCTGTTTGTGCGCCGCGCTCTGCGCCCCTTGCAACACATTTCACAGGCCACCAAGGCGGTGGCCGAGGGGCATTACGACAGCGCTTTTCCGCAGCGCGTGGGGCAGGATTTGCAGGAACTGAACCAGGCCATCAATCACCTGGTGCGCGATTTGCGTGGCAAGGACGATTTGTCCAGACACATGGTGGAAATCAGCAAAAAAGCGCATCAGTCCACCGACATGACCGGCGATGTGAAAGAATCCGCCAAAGTCATGCATTCCGGACGCGTGCTGATCAACCGCTACCACGTATTGGAACAACTCGGCAGCGGCGGCATGGGCATCGTGTTCAAGGCCATTGATCAGGAGCTGGATGAAATCATTGCCCTGAAGATGTTGAAACAACGCGGAGACAATGAAGCGGATGTGGCCCGTTTCAAAGATGAAATCCGTCTGGCCCGACGCATTTCCCACCCCAATGTGGTGCGCATTCACGACTACGGACAGATGGGCAGCAGCGTGTTCATTTCGATGGAGTTTGTGCAGGGCTACACCCTGCAACAGCTGCTGAAACACGCGTTCAAACTCAGGCCCCACGCCGCCATGCACGTCAGCCAGCACATTTGCAAAGGCCTGATCGCCGCGCACGAAGCCGGCGTGGTGCACCGCGATCTGAAACCGGCCAACATCATTGTTGAATTGGACGCCACCATCAAACTGATGGATTTCGGCATCGCCCGGGCCGCCCACGCCATCGGCAATTCCAAATCGGAAGACATGGTCGAGGGCACCGCCGGCTATCTGGCGCCAGAACAGGCCATGGGCAAAGGCTCCGATGAACGCACCGACATTTATGCACTGGGCGTGCTGATGATGGAAATGTTCACCGGCCGAAAACCCTTCACCGGCGACACCGAGGAACAGGTCATGCTCAAACACATGAACGCCGAACCGCGCCCCATCAGTGACCACTGGCAGGACGCTCCGCAGGCGCTGGTAGACCTGATTCTGGCGTGTCTGGCCAAACGCCCCAGCGAGCGGCCGCAGTCGGTGCAGTCGGTCTTCACCGCGCTTGAGAATGTGCCGCTGAAGTGAGTGCGCGCCCCACGCGCTGCCATCACTGGTGGGTCACGTCCTCGCGCATGGGGGCAAAAATGGCCAGCAGTTCATTTTGCAGCCTGAAGGGCACCTTGGCGTCCTCCAGTGCGGCAATGAAGTCCTCAACAAAGGCGTCGTATTCGGCGTATTTGATGTCAAAACCGCTGTGCGCTTCGACCATGTCCAAACCGTCGTAGCTGCAGCCGCCGCCCGCTTCCATGCAAATCTGATCATTGATTTTGCTGTGCAAATCGGCACGGTCGGCATCGGCAAACAGGAACGCAATGCGCTCATCGGCGTACACCCGGTCCAGCAGATGTCCGGTGATGCGGTCCACGGTCGCGGCGCCGCCCAGGCGTGAATACAGCGAGTCACCCTCGGCCGCAGCCAGGGTGTTCAGCAACAAACCCGTTAAAACAATCCACGTGCGCATGTTAAAACCCTCCATTGATCGACAGATACAGGCCGCTCTGGTCCGGCAGCGTGGCCACCGTGCCCAGATCGGCGTACGCCACCACCACGCTGACGTGGCGATTCGGCACCCAGGCGACAAACACATCGCGCCAGTTGCTTTCACTGGCAAACGACAGGCGCGAAGATTTTTGTCGAAAATCCGCACCGATCGCCCAGCTTTTATTGACAAACACACCCACCGATGACTCCACGTTCCATTGCCGGCCGCCGCGGTCACCGCCGAAGCCCAACAGGCCGGTTTCATTGGCATTGGTGGAGCGCAGCGTCAAAGTGGCAAAACCGTTCAAACCCCAGGGTTTGGCCAGGAACAGTTTGCTGGCGCTGAGGTAAAAATCAATGCCGTGATCGTCCTGCGCACCCACCAATGAAGGAATCAGAAACTCGCGATTCCTTTTGTATTGCAGGCCCACCGCGATCTGCGGCATGCCGGTGTAGACCAGGTTGCCGGCCAGGCGCAATTTCATTCCCAGCACGTCCTGTTTGAGCGCCGCGCCAGGCAAGCCAATCGCCGGTCCCAATGTGTCGAGGTCCAGACGCTGCCGCGCCAATGAGACTTCGAAGCGGTTGTGCCAGCCCCAGGCCAGCCCCTGCATGTCAAAACCGTAATCGTCGGTGTCCAGGTGCGTCCAGGCCAGCGCCAGATCCTGTTCGCCCTGTTCTGCATAGCCGGCGATGGTGGCCCAGGGCACCAGGCCGCTGCCCGATGTGCCTTCAATTTGCAGCACCGCGCCGGTGCCCAGCTGGCGGCTGCCGGCGCTGGCCAGTGTCGGCAACAGCAGCAACCACAGAGTTTTCCGTAAATTCATGGTCAATCCCCTCTTGTTTTTGGCGAAATTCCACCGGTCCGGCGGTGCCGGCCGCGGCGGCGTCCTCAATTGCTCCAATTAGTATACACACAGCCGCACGCAAACGGGTGATAATGCGCGCGCTTTCGCTTGCATACCCTGCCTACGCGCGCGGGGCGGCTTTGGTTCATTCAAAGGGGCACTAGAATTTCCTACAGCCGAATCAGAATTCATCCATGGCCGGTGCCAGCGCCGCTGGGTACAATCCGGCTTTTTTCCGGAACAACCGCATGAGCAAACTGGCGATGGTCTATTCACGCGCCGAAAACGGCATTCAGGCACCCGAAGTGCGGGTCGAGGTGAATCTGGCGCGCGGTCTGCCTGGCTTGTCCATCGTTGGCCTGCCGGAAACCGCGGTTAAGGAAAGCAAGGACCGGGTGCACGCGGCGATCGTCAATTCCGGCTACGAATTTCCGCAACGACGCATCACCATCAACCTGGCTCCGGCCGACATCCCCAAACAGGGCGGCCGCTACGATTTGCCCATCGCCCTGGGCGTGCTGGCCGCGTCCGAACAGATCAACAGCGACGCGCTGGCGCAACTGGAATTCATTGGCGAGCTGGCGCTCAGCGGTGATTTGCAGCCGGTCCACGGGGTGTTGCCTGTGGCACGCACGGCCGCTGCCGCACAGCGCGGCCTGGTGCTGCCGGCGGCCAACGGCGCTGAAGCGGCGCTGGTCACCGGCGGTGACAACCGAGTGGCCACCAGTCTGTTGCAGGTGTGCGCCTGGCTGGACGGCGGCGAGGCACTGCCGTGCGCGCAGGCCGCGCCACTGCCGACGCGACGCGACGCACCCGATCTGGCCGACATCAAAGGCCAGTCACAGGCCAAACGCGCGCTCATCATTGCCGCCGCCGGCGCACACAACATGCTGATGTACGGTCCACCGGGCACCGGCAAGACCATGCTGGCCAAACGCCTGCCCGGCCTGCTGCCGCCACTGACTTCGCAACAGGCCATCGATTCGGCGGCCATTGCTTCGATCAGCCGCCACGGTTTCAACCCGCGCGACTGGTGCCGCCCACCCTTCCGCGCACCGCACCACACCGCCTCGGCGGTGGCGCTGGTGGGCGGCGGCTCCAATCCGATGCCCGGTGAAATCTCTTTGTCCAATCAAGGGGTGTTGTTTCTGGATGAATTGCCGGAGTTTTCCCGCCACGTGCTGGAGGTGTTGCGCGAGCCGCTGGAGTCGGGTCGCATCATCATTTCACGCGCCGCGCGACAGGCCGAATTTCCCGCCGCATTCCAGCTCCTGGCGGCGATGAACCCGTGTCCCTGCGGGCACCTCGGCGACGAGGCGCGCGATTGCCGTTGCTCCCCGGCGCAAATCAGCCGCTACCGCAACCGCGTTTCCGGCCCGCTGCTGGACCGCATCGACCTGCAGGTGGAGGTCAGCCGCNTGCCCTATCGATCACTGCGCAGCGACGCGCCGGCGGCCGGTCCGAATTCAACCGAGGCGCGCAACGCCGTGGTGCGGGCGCGGGCACGGCAATTGCAGCGCCAGGGCTGCTGCAACGCGCGGCTGAATGCACGGCAGTTGCAGCAACACGCGGCGCTGGGCGAAGATTTGCATGAATTGCTGGCACAGGCTGCCGAATCCATGCGCCTCTCGGCGCGCGGTTGTCACCGCGTGATCAAGGTGGCGCGCACCATTGCCGATCTGCACAACCAGACCTGCATCGGTCTTGAACACCTGACCGAGGCGATCGGGTATCGCCGCTTTGACCTGCAGGGTCCGGGGCATTGAACGCGAACTGAATCCCCAGCCCACAGCGGTCTGTTTCTGGACATTGGGCGCCATCGCACGCACAATGCCACTCAATGAAGTGTCATTAAACCCTGCGCGCAGACACGGGTTGTGTGCACAAACTCAAGGCGATGACCGGGTCAGGCGCCAACACATTGGGGGATTGAACATGTCGATATATTTGTCTCAACGCGGCCGCGCCATGGCACTGATCACGCCGCCGTTGCTGGCGCTGGCCGCGATGCTGTGGATTGAACCGATTGGCCAGGATCCGGCGTACCACAATTTTGTTGACCGGCGCGCGTTTTTCGCCGTGCCCAACGCCTTTGACGTGCTCTCCAATGGGCCTTTTCTGCTGGTCGGACTGCTCGGCCTGTGGCGCTTGAGCCAACCCGGTCGCGTCGCTGTGATGCAGGCCAACCGCACCGCCTACGGGGTGTTTTTCCTGGCGGTGGCCTGCGTGTCACTGGGTTCGGCCTGGTATCACCTCAATCCCAACAACGACACGCTGATGTGGGACCGCCTGCCAATGACCGTGGCGTTCATGGCGTTTTTCAGCATTGTCATCGGAGAATACATTGACGCGCCTCTGGGGCGTCGGTTGCTGTGGCCGCTGGTGTTACTCGGGCTGTATTCCATCGCCCACTGGCGCCTCACCGGGCATTGGGGACAGGACGATCTGCGCGTGTATGCGCTGGTGCAGTTTTTGCCAATGCTGTTGATCCCGCTGATGGCGCTGTTGTATGAGAAACGTTTCACCCACGGCCATTGGCTGGGAATGTTCATCGCCGCCTACGCCGCGGCCAAATGGTTTGAATGGCAGGACGCCGCGGTGTACAACGCCCTGGGTTTGATCGCCGGTCACGCCATCAAACACCTGCTGGCCGCGCTCGGTGTCTGGTGTTTCCTGCACCAGATCAGTGTGCGGCGACCTGTGCAGTCCGGTCAAACCGCAGCAACTGACCGCTGAGCGGATCGAGGCACCAGCCGCTGTCTGAACGCAGGTGCACCCCACCCAGCCAGCGGTCAAGGCGATGATGATCCAGCCAGTTCAGGCGGCCGGCCAGCAACTCCCGGCCCTCCAGTGACAGGTTGATTCTCTGCATCAGCCCGTGTTGCGGGTGCAGGGATTCACCGCAGGAAATGTGGATCAGTGGACAGCGCGACAACAGCATTTCATTCAACAGATGCCAGAACGCGTGCGCCGGCATGTGGGTGAACGACTGGTTGAGATACTGACTGTACAGTTGCTGCGCACTGATCCAGTGCCGCGCTTCAATCATGCGCAGCAACTGCAGCGCCGTGTGCGACACGCCGGTTTGGCACTGGGG
>JBNLBT010000001.1:0-175168 GCA_050303435.1 Marinicellaceae bacterium | reverse complement strand
GTCCGCATTCACATCCAGGGTCACCGGCATCGGCCACAAGGTGCCGTCGCTCAGACGCATGCGCTCAAGCACGCTGTCGTAATCTGCTTGATTGAGAAACCCGCGCAGCGGTGAAAACGCGCCGTTGAGCAGCATTTCAATGTCGCACAATTGCCGTTGGGTCAGATCCCAGCTGGGCAGCGCGTTCGCGCGTTGTTTGGTTGCGGCCAAAGCGGCCGGATCGTCGGCAATCAGATTGATCAGTGTCCCACCGTGGGGTTGGTTGATTGGCATAATGTTTGTTTCAGTTCAAAGTTGCATTCAATTCAGTCCGTGCGGCCGTAGAACCGCCCTGGACCGTCTCATTCATCGCCCGCCAGGCGATGCTTGTTCAGTTTTTGCGCGATGGTGGTGTGCGACACACCGAGGCGCGCGGCCAGTTTGCGAGTGGACGGGTATTTGCGGTACCAGTGAGACAAAAACTGCCGTTCAAAGGCGGCCATCGCTTCCGGCAGGCGCAAGCCCATCAAGCCGCCTTCCTGGGCTTGCAGTGCATTGGGGTGCAGATCGGCCGCACCAAGCGTTTCGGCGGACGTGTTCTGCTGCGCCAGATACAACACGGTTTTCAGCTCACTCAGGTTGCCCGGCCAGTGGTGTGTTTTAAACACTTCGAGCACGTCACTGCCCACGTTCGCCCGATGTTCAATCAGTCCTGTTCGGTGCAATTCATCCAGCAAGGCAGCGCACAGCGCCGGCAGCTCATCCAGGCGCGCCCGCAGCGGCGGCAATTCCAGGCGCATCGCATCCAGTCGGTAGCCCAGTTCAGCCAGCAAAAGACCCTGTTCCACGGCCTGTTCCACGCCGCTGCTCAAGGACGCCAGCAGACGCGGCCCGTCGCCACGGCGGGTGGCCAGCCAGTCCACAAAGCGAGACTGCAGAGCCAGCGGCATGTGTTCCAGATTGGCCACATACACGGTGCCGGCTTCGGCCTGCAACAGCGCGTCGTCACCGAACAAAGCCTTGGCCTGCGCCAGCAGGTCATTGTGGCGGCAATCCAGAGGCATAAACGCCGCCCCACGGGCCGGGCCCATGCGATGACAGCGCCAGGCCAGCGCGGTGCGCCCGCTGCCGCTTTCACCCACAATCAAGGCCGGGGCTTCGGCGCGCGCCACAGTGGCCAGTTTAAATTTCACTTTTTCAGCCGCGGGCGATTGCATCACCCATTGCGCCTCGCCCGGGTAGCGCAGTGCGTCCGCCTGCCGCGCGTCGCGATGAAACTCGCTCGGCGTGCTCACCTGCAACAAGGCGGCGATCGGATGCGCTCCTTTGAGTGTATTCACGCGCAACAGGAATGGGCGCCCAGCAATATGCAAAGGCTGTGGCACAGCGGTTTCACCGCTCAATTCCAGCGCGTCTTTCCAGCCCGATGAGTCGGCAAACAACTGCGCCAGGGTGGTGCCTTTTTTCAGCGTCTGCCCCAGCAACGAACACGCCCGCTCATTGAACCATTCGATGCGCGCCTCGCGGTTGATGCCGAGCAAACCAACCGCTTGCTGTTGCATGGCATCGAGCCACTGCGCCGATTGCTGTTCAGCCGGCAAGGCCTCGACCTGTTCCACCCAGCGGATGCCCGGCACCTTGACCAAAAGACTGGCCAGTGTACCGCAGCTGTGGCGGTCGCCGCCGGACATCTCCAGGTACACCCGATCGGCGTCGCGATGCCATTGCAGCGGCTGCAATTGCTGCGATTGCAGCAACGCCAACACCGCGGTCATCAGGTCTTCTCGACCGTCATGGGTCAATGCCAGAATCATGTGTGTTCGATGGTCCTTACAAAATTATTGAATAAAATCAGAGGCTTGAATTCAAACCGGGCGGGTGTAAACAAATTCGCACGTATTGTAGCTGAGCGCTGCGCCCGACACAACCTCAATCGGCCGATGCCGTGCCATTGTCTTGCAGCTGCACCACCGCGTCACGCAAGGCCTCGGGCGTGACCACCTCAGGCGGCAGCGGTTCGCCGGCAATCAAACCCACTTTGGCCCACATCTTACGCGGCCGGCGATCGCGCAGGCGTTTGTGAAAACGTGAAAAGAAACTGCCCCACAGATTGGTCAACAGCATCGGCACCACCGGCACCGGACTTTCGTCCAGCACGCGCAGAATGCCGGCTTTGAATTCACCGATCTGCCCGTCCGGACTCAGACCGCCTTCAGGGAAGATGCCCACCAGATCGCCGTCGGCCAGCGCCTGGCGAATTTCAGCAAAAGCCTTTTCTGTGAGTTCCGGGTTTTCCTTGTAGCCGGCGATTGGTATGGCCTTGGCCGCTTTGAACAGCCAGTGCATCACCGGCATTTCATAAAATTTATGGTACATGACAAAACGGATGGGGCGCCGCACCCGGCCCATGATGATCAGTGGATCGATGAAACTGACGTGATTGCACACCAGCACCGCCGGGCCCTGCTCCGGTATGTGCCCCAGCCCCCGCGGCTTGACGCGATACACCAGCGACACCAGCAACCAGGCCAACATGCGCATGATGAATTCCGGCACCACGGTAAAGATGTACAGGCACACCAGCAAATGCAACCCAACGGTGACCATGAACAACCCGGGAATGCGCACGTAACTGAGCAGCACCATGCCCAACACCGCGGCCACCACCATGAACAGCGCGTTGATGATGTTGTTGCCGGCAATCACCCGGGACACATGCGATTTATCGCTGCGTTCCTGAATCAATGAATACAACGGCACGATGTACAGACCGCCAAACAAGCCGATCATGACCAGATCCATCGCCACCCGCCACGCCGCGCCGAGGTGAATAAATTCACTGAAGCTGACCGCCTCTGCGTGGGACCACGCGTGACCGGCCATGGCCAGATCCCAGCCAAAAATGGCCAGGCCCAGGGCACCGATCGGTACCAAACCGATTTCGACGCGGCGACCGGACAGCTTCTCACACAGCAATGAACCCAAGCCGATGCCCACGGAAAACATGGTCAGCATGGCGGTCACCACGTGCTCATCGCCGAGAAGAATTTTTTTACTGAAATTCGGCATCTGCGCAAGAAACACCGAACCGTAAAACCAGAACCAGGAAATCCCCAATACGGCCAGAAACACCACCCGGTTTTGTGGCAGAAAGCGCAAATTTTTGGCCGAAGCCTTCCACAGATTCCAGTTCAGCTGTATGCCCGCATCGGCCGGCAGGCACTGAGGAATGGCCCACGCCGATGCCAAACCGCACGCGGCAATCAACAGCACCATCACCGAAATCGGCCAGACCGATTCCATGGCGATCAAAAACCCGCCCAGAATGGTGCCAAGCAGTATGGCCAGAAATGTGCTCGATTCCACCAGACCGTTGCCACCGACCAGTTCATGGCCGTCGAGTTTTTCTGGCAGATAGCCGTATTTAATGGGGCCAAACAGGGTCGACTGCGCCCCCATCAGGAACAACACAGCCAACAGCAGCGGGATGCTGTTGAGCAGAAAACCCAGCGCCGCCAACCCCATGATCACGCACTCGGCGGCTTTGATGTATCGGATCAGCGTGGATTTTTCAAACTTGTCGGCGATCTGGCCGGCAAATGCGGAAAACAGGAAAAATGGCAATATGAACAACCCAAAAGCAAAATTGATCAGCACGTCGCTGTTGCCCACGGTGGTTTTGTAAGCAATCATGATGACCAGCGCGTTCTTAAACACATTGTCATTAAATGCGCCAAAAAACTGGGTCAAAAAATACGGCAAAAAGCGGCGCTGGCTGAGCAGCTTGAACTGCGAGGAGTCTGTCATGCTGGGCGATGAATAAAAACCCGAGTTTAGCATTAATTGCGGCAAAACTCAGCCGGCTTGCCGGTCATTTGGCCTGGCCTCGCGGTTTCGCTGTTTGCAAGCACCGTCATTGCGTGTACAATGGCGATACAATTATGTATATAGAGACTCAATGGACCAGGATCCGGCCGGCCGGCTGATGCAACGCGCGCACAAGGGCATCGCCCGTTTGCTGCTGAAATTCAACATCAATTTTGAATCCTTCAGCAAGCAGCTGCGGGATGAATACGTGCATCAGGCGCACCTGCAGTGCGGCACCATCACGCGCACCGCGCTGAAAACCGGCATCGACCGACGCACGGTGTCGGCCATTGTGAAAGACCAGTCGATCTATCAGAAACCTTCCTCTGTGTTCGCCATCCTCGGTGAAATCGGCAACGCCTGTCAGCGCAACGGCACGCGCCGCCTGCCGAAAATTGGCGAAGAGTCATTGGAGTCCATCATCAAATCGGTGGCACACGGGTCGGTGACCCTCAATTCGGTGATCAGTGAATTGGCCGAATTGGGCTGCATCCGCGACAGCGGCGATCACATCGAGTTCATCACCGCAGAAATTAAAACCAGGGCCTCGGTGGAACAATCCATGCAAATCAGCGCGAACCACATGGACCGCTACGCCGACACCGTGGTGAAAAACATCGACATCGATGAACGTGAGCTCAGGCTGTTTGAGTACAGTGTTTTCAGCACCCAGATTCCCCCGCAGAACGCAGAAGAACTGCACCACAAGGTGCGCGTGCTTTTGCTCAAGACCGTCCAGGATTTACGCCAATTGCACAGCGAGGCCGAACAGGCCGTCAGCGTGGGCAGCCACCCCGAAATCGGGGTGTCTCTCACGGAATTTAATTTCAATGAGAAAAAAAAGAGGAATGATCAATGAAGACAATCACAACACTGATTTGTTGTCTGGGGCTGACCCTGACAGTGCACGCGGAACGCAACAACGCACGACTCAGCTGGTCCGATCAATTATTGCAAATACTGGAAATCGACTTCAACCCGGTCAGCCCGTTGCCGATGGACACATTCAAAGAGGGCGATGACGGCGGTGAGTGTGAAGACGACACCGGCGGTGGCCGTCAACCGGCCCCGATCGGGCCCATTCCCGAAGGTGAGGAAGAAGGCACCGGCGGCATCTGCTGATCAGTCCAATCGGTGCACCCGCGCGACACAAACTCAGGCGGGTGTGCCACATTGATCGGCTTGTGCGCACCGCAATTGACCTTTCTTCTGCGCACTGATAAGCTGTGGCATTATTCACTTTCAGCGGAGAAACCCATGGGATTTTTTGATTTCATTGCCGACGCAGGCACCAAGCTGTTTGGCAAGGATGAACCGGAAAATGAGCTCACCTTACCGATCATCAAGCACATTGAAAATGCCGGCATCGACGTATCCAACATGAAAACTGCTTTCAATGCAGGCGTGGTCACCCTCTCCGGCTATGTGCCGAATCAGGAACAAAAAGAGAAAGCCGTGCTCACGGCCGGAAATGTGGCGGGGGTTTCTCGTGTCCAGGACAATCTGATACTGGGCGCGCCTCCGGCCAATTCGGCAGAAAAAGAACAGGCCATTGAAGCCGCCGATGCCGCTGAACAGGACCAGCCCGGCGAGAACAACTGGTCCTCGCGCACCTACACCGTGCAGCGGGGCGACACCTTGAGCAAAATCGCCAAACAAATGTATGGCAACGCCATGGCCTACCCGAAAATTTTTGAGGCCAACAAGCCGATGCTCAGCGATCCGGATAAAATCTACCCGGGTCAGGTGCTGAGAATCCCCGAATAAGTTTTCAATGGTCCTGACACAGGCCGACAAGGCCTTTGTCAGGACCGCACACCTCGTGCGAACATCCGCGATGCAAATGGACTGATCGGACAATCAGCGCGTCATCAGGCGAACCGCTTCCTGGGCCGCAAGCAAACCAAACACACCAATCACCGCCGGCGAAGTGCCGTACCCGCTGTTGCAATCCAGGCGCCTGGAAGTGCCGCCGTTGGCGGTGGCATCGCAGGCCGGTAATTGCATGGTTTCTTCCGAAAACACCGCGCGCACACCCAACCGGCCTTTGCCGTCGCTGGGGATCTGCTTGCGCAGTTCACTGCGCACCTTGCGCAACAATCGATCGCCGTGCGAACGCGACAAATCATCCACCTGTATGCGCAATGGGTCTTGCTTGCCACCGGCGCCACCGACACACACCACCGGCACCTTCAGTTGCACACAATGGTGCAACAAATGCACCTTCTGACGCACCGAATCGATGGCATCAATGACGCAATCCACTCCCGGCTGAATCAGTTCCGCGCTGTTGCCCGGCAGATAAAACGCGGCCTGTGCATGCACCACGGCGTGCGGATTGATGTCGCGCAAACGCTGTGCCATAACCGCCACCTTGCTTTGACCCACGGTCGAGTCCAAGGCGTGCAGCTGCCGATTGACGTTGGTCACGCACACATCGTCTGCATCGATCAGGCTCAGCGTGCCAACACCGAAACGACCCAAGGCTTCAGCCGCCCAGCAACCCACCCCACCGACGCCGACCACCGCCACGTGTGACTGGGCCAGTTTCTCTGCCTGCGCTTCGCCCAACAGACGCTGAATGCCTCCGAATCGTTGCAGATGATCGCTCATATGCCGAACACCGCCTCGCAGTTGCGTGTGCTGATGCGCTCGACCTCAGCGCATGACATGTTTTTTAGTTCAGCCACGCGTTGACACACCCGCAGCAGATTGGCCGGCGCATTGATTTCTCCCCGTTCATCGTGCGGCGGCTGATCGGGCGCGTCCGTTTCCAGCACAATCCGCTGCATGGGAATGTGGCGCACCAGGCGATGCAACTTGCGCGCCCGGGGATGCAAAACAGCGCAGCCGAATCCAAAGTACCAGTCGCGTTCACGCATGCATTCAAATTGCTCCACCGAGCCATTGAAGGAATGCATCACGGCGGTTTTGATGTCGTGATCGAACAGGCATTGCATCACCGCCTGCACCGCGCCGTTGACGTGCAGAATCACCGGCAAACCGTGCGCTTTGGCCAGAGCCAGCTGCGCGTTGAAAAAGTGCATTTGCCGCTCGCGGTCGAGCGATGGGTCGCGGTGATCCAGGCCGCATTCACCCATTGCGCAAGGCCGGTGTTGGCGCAGCCATTCATCCAGGGTGCTTAAATCCGCGTCGCGGTGTGAATCCACCCAATACGGGTGCAAACCCCAGGCCGGGTGCACGTCGGCGTGTTGCGCCGCCAGTGCATGCAGAGAGGCAAATTCAGCGGCCCGCACCGCCGGTGTCACGAATCCCCGCACACCGACTGCACGTGCGTCCTGCAACAGCCCATCGAGACGGTCGGCGAAACGCCCGTCGTGCAAATGGATGTGTGAATCAATCATAGGATCGGCTGTTTGAATATTCTTGGAAACAAAGGATACAACGGCCAGTAATGGTCAATCAACAGCAGCGCGAAAATCGCCATCAAATACCAGATGGAAAATTTAAAGGTCTGCCAGGCCAGCAGCGGATCCATGCGCCGGTGCAATTGCCAGGTCATGAACAAGAAACGTCCGCTGAACACCACCGCGCCCACCAGGTAAATCACGCCGCTCATGCCGGTGAGATACGGAAACAGGGTGACCACGAACAGAATGATGGTATACAACAAAATGTGCAAACGGGTGAAATCCACGCCGTGCGTGACCGGCAGCATGGGGATGCTGGCTTTGGCGTAATCGTCCTTGCGATAAATCGCCAGCGCCCAGAAGTGCGGCGGCGTCCAGGCAAATATAATGCCGAACAGCAACAGGGCATCGGCGGTGACGTGTCCGGTGACGGCGGACCAGCCCAGCACCGGCGGGGTGGCACCGGCCGCGCCGCCTATCACAATGTTCTGTGGCGTCGCGCGTTTCAGGAAAAACGTGTAGATAAAGGCATAGCCGATCAGCGAGGCAAACGTCAGCACCGCCGTCAACACATTGACAAACAACACCAAAAGACTCATGCCCATCAAGCACAACACAAAGGCAAAGGTGAGCACCTGGGCATCCGAGAGCGTGCCGCTGGGCAATGGGCGGTGTTGTGTGCGCAACATGATCGCGTCGGCTTTCTGATCAGCCCAGTGGTTGATCGCCGCGGCCGATGCGGCACTGAATCCAATGCCCACCAGGCCGATCAGCACCGGCAGCATCGGTGGCCAACCATCCACGGCCAGCAGCATGCCCACCAATGCGGTGAACAGAATCAGCAAAACCACTTTGGGTTTGGTCAGTTCCAGGTATTGTTTAAATGCCGCGTGCATGATGCCATCAATCCGCCGTCAACCCGAGCGGGTCTTGTACAGTAAACCCACCAGAATCAGCAGCAACACGGCCGCGCCGGCGTTGTGTGCCGTGGCCACCGGCAAAGGCAGGGATTGGGTCACATTGAGATAGCCCATGGTTGCCTGAAACAGCAAGGCCGCCACCAAGGCCACACACCAGGGCAGCAGTTCGCGGTTTTTGGTCAGTCGCCAGGCCAGCCACAGCACATACGCCGACAGCACCACAAAACCGATGCGATGGGCCATGTGAATCGCTGTGCGCGCCGGCGAATCCAGCACCCCGAATTCATAGTTGACGCCCAGCCCGCGCCACATCACAAAGGCGTCGGAAAAATCCATCACCGGCCACCACTGGCCGTTGCATTGCGGGAACCCCACGCAGGCCAGTGCCGCGTAGTTGGCGCTGGTCCAGCCACCCAACATGATCTGCAGCAGCAACAGAAACAAGCCCACACCCACCATCCAGCGGCGCACGTGGCCAGCGTAGCGGTACGGACGAATGCCGGGGGTGTTGCGCATGGCCAGCCACAGCAACAGCGACAAGGTCAGCAAACCGCCCATCAAATGACCCATGACGATCACCGGCTTGAGTTGCCAGGTCACCGTCAGCATGCCCAGCAGGGCCTGACCGGTGACCACCACCAGCAAAGCAAATGGCAGGGCCGTGGACATCACATCGCGGCGTTTCACCGCCCAGACGAACAGACCGAGCACGCCCAGGCCCAGCAACCCGGCCAGGTATCGGTGCAGCATTTCTTTCCAGGCTTTGCCGGGTTCTGCCACCGTGCCAGGAAACTCGGCGTGGGCGCGATCTATTTCATGTGCCTCATCGGGCCAGGTCAACTGACCAAAACAGCCGGGCCAGTCCGGGCAGCCCAATCCGGCGTCGGACAGGCGCACAAATGCGCCCAGAATCACCACACACAACGCCAGCATCACCATTGCCCAGGCCAATTGTCTGTATTTCATGCGTCACCTTTTCGTTTTAACAACACCTTCAAGTCCTTGATCATCTGGGCCGGCGTGTGTGTTTCATCGTACGCCATCATCAAATACCCTTCAGGAGAGACGATGAACACGCCCGAACCATCGGCAAATCGACCGCTCGCCTGTTCCAGCAACACCCGCTGAAGTTCGCTGCCGGCCGGCATTTGCTGCCATTCCTCCATGCCCGTCTGCGCCGGCGCATCGTCACTCAGCAGGCGCACATCCAGCTTTTCAGCGCGGTGAGTCATGCTCAATTTGATCCGCTGCAGCGACTCCAGCCACTCAGGACAGCGTTGCGCACAGTGGGTCCGCTGATACACCAGCAGAGTCCAGTGCGCCGGTTTCAGTGTCAAACCCGCCAGCCGGGTGCCCTCGCCGACCGGCACCGGCGGGTTGAGCAAATCACCCTGATTCTTGCGGTTCATGCCATCCAGATTGATCACACCGGTGTTCATCAACAGCGCCAGCACCACCGGCGCCACAAACAGCAGCACAATGGAAATCAGCGCCAGTTTATTCTTGTTTTTCGCGTGCATTGGTTTTTCTGATGTAGACAATGAACAGCACCGTCAGGGCCATGGCCATGCCAAACCACTGCACAGCGTAACCCATGTGTTTCGCCGGTGGCATCAGGCCTTGACCCCATTGCCGCACAAAGCCGCCCGGCATGGCGCCATCCATCTTGATGACAAAAGGCAGAATTATACATGCTTTGTCGCCACTGCGGTGGCAAATGTGTGCCGTGAAATGGGGAAAAATCACCTTTTCATCAAAATAGGTGATCCGCTGCAGAGGCACCGGTTTCAGTGCGATGTCTCCCAACTGCACGGCGGTTTTTGGCAGCGGTGCTTTCAGACCCTGCACATAATCAGGCAGTTGTTCATCCGGGGGCAATGCATCGGCAGCCATCCAGCCGCGATTGACGAACAGCCAGGCCCCAATGTCCTCGGCATAGAACGGGGTCAACACGTGCACACCCGCACGCCCTTCCATTATTTGATTCTCCAGCAGCAATTGCAAGCGGGTGTCGAACGCACCCTCCAGCCGCACCGGTGCGTAGGCGTCCATCGACTCGAAGGCGTCCCGATCGCCCATTTCCAGCGCGCTGTGTTGTTCCAGCTGGGCAAAAATCAAGCGTTTTTCTTCGGCGCGGTTCAATTGCCAGACACCGGCGCTGAGTGTGAGCAACAAAAACGCCGCAGTCATCAGGGTTGGCAGCAATGGCAATTTCGGCATGGGAGTTAAGACTTCAAAGCATCAGCCATCCATTATAAATCATGCACCCGCACGCTGCACAGGCGTGTTAAAATGCCGGCATTCCAATGCGCCACCAAACTGCATGAAAATTCTGATTCTGATTGTGTTTGCCTTCATACTGTACAGCCTTGGCACGGCCATGTTTTATCTGGTCAAGGACAAGGGGCAGGGGCACAACACGGTGCGTTTTCTGACCGTGCGCATTGGCATCAGCGTGTTGCTGTTTCTGTTCATCATTCTGGCCATGCACATGGGCTGGATTCAACCGCATTCCATGTTGCCGCGCAGCACATCGGGCTGATCCAGGGCCTGTTAACACCAGGCTCAATTCACGTATTCAAACACTTTGACCACCTTGGTCACGCCGCGCAAGGTGCGCACACGCTCCACCACGGCTTCGGCTTCGGCACGCGTCACCAGGCCCATCAGATAAATTTGTCGGTTTGCGGTGGTGATCTTCACCCGCGTGGGGTCAAAACCCTCCAAATCGATCTTCAACAAGGCGGACTTGGCCTTGGAACTGATGTATTTGTCCTTGGAACGCCGCCCCAGACCGGCCACTTCCTCGCTCACCGCCAGCTCATTGACCACTTTAATCACACCGCTCTTGACCGCGGCCGCGTCTTCGGCACGGACCCGATCGGACTCTTTAAGCACCTCGCCGGCCAGCAACACCACACCGTTGTAGGTGTCCACTTTGATGCGGCTGTCGTTCTCCAGGGCCTTTCTTAATTCATTTTTGACGCTGGCGGTGATGATTTTGTCGTCCAATACCTGACCCGCTGAACGGCGGTCGTGTGCCACATTGATGCCGGTGACGATCGCGCCGCCCACCACCACCGGTGCGCAGCCTTGCAATGCGCTCAGGCCGACGGCCAGCGCGATCAGAATTTTCAATTGTTTCATGTGCCATTCACCTTTGGTTTTGCTGTGCTCGGTGCAGTGCATCAATTCGCGTGTGCTTTCAATGGCCATTCGCCGCAAACGCGTGCTCGATCCACTGCATCCGTGGATTGGTTTTGTCGCCTTCTATGGACAACACATCAAATCGGCAGTTCGTATCGGCCGGAATCTTTTTTTTCATCAGAAAATAGCGCGCGGCCTGTACAATGCGCCTGCGTTTGGTCGACGTCACGCTTTCCAGCGCGGAGTGGTGATGGGCGCTCTTGCGATAACGCACTTCAATGAACACCAGAGTGTCGCGATCCCACATCACCAGATCGATTTCCCCCACCCGCGCATGAAAATTGCGGGTGTGCAGCTTCAAGCCGCTGTTTTGCATGTATTCCAGTGCCCGCTGTTCCCAGTAATCGCCGCGCAGTCTCATTCGGCGCGTGCAGGCTGTATCTGTCCATGGCTGAACTGCGCCCAGGACAGATGTCTGTATATGGACAAATCCTCGCGCATTTCCAGATCGCCACTGAGCGCCTGAATGCGGCCCTTGTTGAACATGTGCATCCAGCCCAAACGGGGAATCAGCGACAAAGCGTCGTAACCCAGAGCGAACAAGCGCCGATCGACGTTCACTTGCTGCGCATTGAAAGACAGGCGGTTGATCAGTCTGGGCGGTTGCAGCAACAACGGACTGGTGCCGAACACCACGCCGTTGAGGTCTTTGTCTTGAGCCGGGTCGTCGGTGCCGCTGTACACATGGGAAGTGGAATACACCGGCACGTCACCGGCGCGGTTGAATTTGAGCTGAGGAATGATCAGTCGTGCTTTCTCCGCGCGCGCGGCCAGAAATATGGCGTCTATCTGGGGATTGATGATTTCTTCGCTGCGCAATGGCCGTTGCAACAGCGATTGCAATGACTGGGCCCTCAGTTGGCTCTGAATCAGTCCCAGCGACTGCCGCAGAATGCCTGTGTGGTCGTTTTCCTGTTCAAAATAGAACGCCGCCGATTCGATGCGCCCACCCAGTTGCACAAAGCGGTTGGCAAAGGCGTTGGCCACCCGCGAGCCCCAATCCGATCGGGGTGAAACAACCATCGCTCGATGCACGCCTTGTCGATGCATGTATTCCGCCACTTCTGCGGCTTCATTCTCTGGAGACAAACTGAATTGATAGTAATTCAGCAAGGACTCATGCCGGTTGAGCACCATCACCGGAACCGTGGCCTCTGGCGTCATGGCCAGTTTGTCCAGCGAGGCCTTGTCCACCGGACCAATGATGAAATCGGCGCCCTGTTCCAGGGCCGAATACCAGGCCGTGGAAAAAAATTCTCCGTTGGAACCGGTGTCCAAAAAGCGCAGCTCTGCCCGCGGATTCAGCACCTCAAAAGCGGCGGCCAGCAAGCCCTGTTGTATGGCGTGACCCACGTGTGCAAATTGTCCGGTCAAGGGCAGCAACACCGCGATGTTCTGGTATTCACGGATGCTGTTGGAATCCAGAAAATAGCGGCCGGCGGGGTGATCTCCCCAACGCTCAAACCAATAATCCGCAGACTCTTTCTCAATACCGAAATCGATGTACGCCGCTTCCAGCCAGCCCAGCTGTACCGGTGTCAAAGCGCTGTCATCCATGGCCTGCAGCAAGGCATCGTCACTCACATTGATCAATGCGTTGATCATTTGATCGCGGTATTCTGCGGCCATCATTGGATCGTGCCGATCCATTTCAATGGCCGCCAGCGCCACTTCCAGATCGTCGCCGATGGCCTCATTGGCTTCGATGCGCAATCTGAAATACGGCGATTGCCAGGCCAGCGGCAGTTCATTCACGTCCACTGCACGCAAGGCATCCAGTGCCATCAACACATCGCCGGCCTGCAGGTGCAGGCGCACTTTGAGCAGTTGCGACTGTGGCAAAACGCCCAGCGCGGGGTGTTCGTTCAGCAGTAGCCAGGCGCGTTCAGGCACGTCCTGTTCGATCCAGGACTGCAACGCCATCAGGCCCATTTCAGAGGCGTCGGGGTGGCGTTCAAAATAGTCGGTCAGAACCGGCGCGGCGCTGTGGTAATCGCCGCTTTCGAAGGCATGGATGGCCGCCAACATGTCCTCGGACTGATCCACTCTGACGCGATTTTGCTGCGGGCCACAGGCCGACAACAGCGCCGTCAGCAGCAACAGCATCAGATATTTTTGCACGGCTGTTCTCATGGTAAGATGACCCGATTCATTGACTGAAAATGACCACCGAAACAAATGACAGTTCACTCTTTGATCCAGCAAACGCCATGTCGACGGATCCGGTAAAAGGCATATTATACGTGGTTGCCACACCGATTGGTAATCTTAATGACATCTCGGAACGGGCCATCCAAACCCTCAATCGCGTGTCTTTGATTGCCTGTGAAGACACCCGTCACACACGCAAATTGTGCCACCACCACGACATCTCCACGCCGCTGAAAGCCTGCCACCAACACAACGAACAAAGCGCCTCCCAGCAACTGCTTGAAACGCTGCTCAATGGCCAGGACGTGGCTTTGGTCAGTGATGCCGGCACCCCGGCCATCAGCGATCCCGGCCATGTGCTGGTGAACCTGGCACACCGGCATGAGGTGCAGGTGGTGCCAGTGCCCGGCCCCAGTGCGGTCACGGCGTTGATGTCTGCGACGGGTTTTGCCCCGGGCGGTTTTTACTTTCACGGCTTTTTACCGGTCAAAAGCCAGCAACGCCTACAGACTTTGCAGGCCCTGCAAACCGTGCCGGGCACACTGGTGTTTTATGAAGCGCCCCACCGCATCGTGGATGCCCTGCAGGACATGCACACGGTGTTTGGCGAGCAAAGGCGCTGTTGCCTGGGCAAAGAACTCAGCAAAGCGCATGAGCGCATCCTGAACGGCACGATTGCGAATGTGCGACAGCAATTGATTGATGGCAACTGGGTCAAAGGCGAATTCGTGGTCGCTTTGGAAGCTCCGACGAAATCCAAATCGGCGTCGCTGGACAGTCAGGCGTTGGCTTTAATTGAGGCGCTCAGCGCCCACGTGCCGCCGTCCACCTTAAGCCGCGTGCTGGCGCAACACCTGAATCTGGACCGCAAGGCGGTGTATCGTCACCTCAGCGGACTGAAAAACACCTGACACATGACGCGGCACCGTCGCATCAAGTCAGTCGCCGCACCAGCCAGGCGGCCAGGCGCGACTGGTGTTTGCTGAAATAACGCCGCAACCCGGCTTTTTTCCAGGCATGCACGCGTTCGACGTCTGTGGATGAGGCGCCTTTGTGATGACGCACCTGCACCTGGGGGCACAGCAAAACATCCCAGCCCTGATTTTGCACGCGCTTGAATAAATCCAGGTCTTCAAAATGCAGCGGATACCCTGCATCAAATCCCTGCACGGCGTCAAAACAGTCCTTGCGCACCAAAAAAAAAGCGCCATTCACGGCCTCCACAAGCTGCACACCGCGCGGTGGCGGCAAGTGATTCAGGTTAAGACCCGCCAACATCGCGGAATGCGCCGACAAACGCTCAAGGCCACTCCAGGTTTTCAGGACCCGCCAGAAATTGGGCAGACGTCGCCGCGTGCCGCGCTGTTCGCTGCCGTCCATGTTGGTCACAAAACAACCGGCCAGTGCCGCGTTGGTGTGCTCGTTGAGCGCCTGCAACAAAGTGCCCACCGCGCCATCCGGGGCTTCGGTGTCCGGGTTGGCAAACAGAATGTGCGATGTTTTGGCGCATTCAGCGCCCTGATTGCAGGCCTGGGCGAATCCTTGGTTTGCGGTATTTTTTATGCACTTGAGCCAGCCCGCTTGCCACCCTTCGATGCTTTGCATGGAACGATCGCTGGAGGCGTTGTCGATGACCACGGTTTGCACAATTTCGGCTTGTTGCTGCAACGTCTGCAGGCAGCGAGACAACAATTCACCGGCGTTGTGATTGACTACCACTGCGGTCACACTGGCCTGTGCTTCGGGTGCCATCACTTGGAGGCGCAGAACGCCCACAACTGCGGCCAGACCTCCAACGCCTGTGCAATCGGTTGCACATCTTGTCTCAGGCACTCCAGACAGCGGGCATCGTCCCACTCGTCCGGCCAGTCGCTCAATCGCGGCAAGGTCTGACCCACCAGCGCTTTGCCGTTGGCTTCGATCAACTCCTTGACATCGGCTTTCCAGTAGATGGGTGCGTCTTCCGCGGCGATGAATTCCGCTTGCAATGCCGCCACCAGATCGGCGCGCACCTTGGTGATGTATTGATTCATGGTCTGGATAAGGAACGCATCGGACGCGGTCATTAACTCATGCAAGACCTGTGCCATGGCCTGCATGCGCACCGTTGGTTCCTGAGAATGGCAGGAGTCCAGCTGGGTGAGCAGGAAATCGGCCACAAATTTGTTGAAATTCGGGCGCATCGCCAGGTGATTCATTTGACTCCGTTTGCGCGCACTGTCCTGGATGTGCCCCATCATCACCGGGTGATGCAGAGACACTTGTTGGGGGTAACAGAACAACATCAGGGCGTTGAAAAAATGATCCTCATTTTTGTTCACCGGCATGGAAAAAGGCGTCAACGCGCTGTTGTCAATCGCAGAAGGCGCAAAACGCGTCATAGACAGCGCCTGCCATTGCGGCGAATAGTGCAGCAAATGGGCCGCTTCAATGTTTGACAGGTAGGTTTCCCGGTCCTTCCAGAACGACTCACGCTGAGTGCCTTTGAGAAAATACAACCAATAGTTTGATTGCGCTCTGGGGCTGCCCCACGTGCCATTGCCCGTGGTCTTGATCACACCATTGGACTCAAGGCGCTGCATTTCAAATATGGACTGACCCTGCAGCGACTCGATCTGTTGCAGCGATCGACCTCGCAACCATTGGCCAAACGACTGCCCACATGCGTCCAGCATTTCTCCCAGCACATCCACTTCAGATTCCTCACACTGGTTCTTGATGTCTCTGACATTCAGACCAAACTCCACCTGCAAGTCAACCGCATCGGACAGATCCAGCCATTCAGCGTGCGGGTGTGACACCGCGCGAGGCTGAATCAAATAGTCGTCGTCGTAAAAAGCAAATTTCTTTCCGGCCAGGGACAGCAAGGCAAAATTCCACACCCGACCGGCACTGAATTCATCGCGTTCTGCCAACAACCAGTCCACCGCTTCGGCGTGTTGTGGAAACGCCTCTTTAAGCATGCCGATGAACTGATTCTGCCAGGATTCGCCGAAATGTTGTATGCGCAGGTTTTTCTGTGACACACAGACCTTGCGATTTTTTTCCTGCATCGCCGGATCGGCTGAATCATCAAAAACAAGAATCGCATCGTTGCGCTTGAATTTTTCCTGATACGTGGCCAGCGATTCAAGGATGCGCGTCAGACAATCCGGTCGATTGCACGTGCGTATGACCACACCTGCACTGGGCACCTGACGTTCTTTGACATCGCTCAACAGATGCTCCAGCCAATCGGATTCGCTGAGCAGCAAACGATTTTTCTTCAGCAACTCCAACACCGACTGAATCGCCCCGCGTTGGTTTTTCAACTTGGGAATCATTTGTTCAATCTGCTGCACGTGCGCATGCAGAGGCAGAAAGTGACTGGTCAAACTCATGGCATGCATCACATCCATTGTCATGACCTGATTGTTCAATCCATCTGCGGGCATGAAAATCACTTCTTCATTGGACACCTGCGCCATGCTGCCGGAAAGACTCGCATACAGGGTGTTATCCTGCGGTTGCGCCTGACTGAGATTAAACTCACCGAGATTGAATTCGAAATCCATCATTGTTTCCTCTGTTCCAGCCAACCGATGAGCCGACCCAAAATCGGCCATTGCAACACCCGCTGATGCCGCGCGTGCAGCTCGTCATAGGCTTTGGCCACATACATGTATTCTTTCACCACATCATTGTAATGTTGATACACCGATTCCTGTGCATCGCTGAACCAATTCACTGCCGGCAGTTTATCGGCCTTGACCGGGCGTTTTCCTGCCAACAGAATCAGGTACATTGGGTTCACCGACACGTGAGAATCAATGCGTCGCATGTCTTGCGACATGGTTTGCAGTTGCGCTTCGGACTGCTTCGATTGCAACGCCCAGATCATTGAACCAAACATCAGACGCTGGCCGTACACCCGTTGATGCGGAAAGAGTTCACCGACCAGTTGCAAAAATTCCTGGTGATACAGTTCTTTAACGTGGAATGCGTTTTCATGCCCTGTTTTGTCGGTGTATTCGGCTTTGTCCGGCGTGGATATAATCAACAGGCCGTCGTCTTTCAAAACCCGGTGAAATTCCTTGAGCAGCTGATCCTGTTGCGCCAGATGCTCCAGTGTTTCAAACGACACCACCACATCATACACGCCGTCATCGAATGGCAGTTCAAGAACATCTGCGCAATGATAGGACAGGTTTTCCGCGGTGTATTTCTTTTGTGCCAGCTCAATGCATTGCGAATCAATGTCCACCCCATTAACAGAAGCCGCGCTCTGACTCAGCAGTTGGCTGCCATAGCCTTCTCCGCAGGCCGCATCCAGCACCACCCGCCCCTGCACCAGGGGTGCAATCATGGCGTATCTGTGCATGTGCTCATACCAGATTTCCCGTTCGCATTCCGGCAGAAACCGTTCACCTGTGAAATTCAGACGTTCATCACTCATGGATCTTCTCCGTCATGTCGAATGCTTCAGGCAGCTTGTTTAATATGTCTCCGCGCAATGTGGCCAGCGGGTCTTGTGCAATGAATGCTCCGATCATGTCTTGATATTCCGGGTGTTTGCCCAACAGCCGCTGCATGCTGTTGGCATCGGGTTTGAGCCCCTTCTCCTGAAACGATCGATTGCCCAGATGCATGACATAGGCGTTGTCACACAGGCAATTTTTCATGCCGGCCTTTTGTGCGCGCATGGAATAGTCGTTTTCCTCTCCATAACCAACGCCAAATGTGCCCTGATCCAAATACCCAATGCAGCGTTTGGCTTCAGCGCTCACCAGCATACAGAATCCAACCGCAGTGGGCAACATCGGGTAGCGCGGGTTGTGGTGCGTCTGCAACCACACAGCGAAATCATCGGCCCGCGCAGGCAAGGGGTTGTTTTGCAGCGTGTGCGGGAAAGAACAGATTTCAGCGTTGTTGGACCACGGCGTGACGGTCGCCACATCCGCCACCCGCTCAAGTGTTTGCAACAGGCATTGATCCCAGCCAGGCGTCACCACCGCATCGGAATTCAGCAACAGGCTGTGACCGCTTTGCAAACGCAAACCCATATTGGCGGTTTCCACAAACCCCCCATTGCGTGGCTTGCGGATGACTTGCCAATCCGGCCTGGTGTGCATTTGCAACAATGCGTCCACGGCCGGGTCCGTTGATGCATCGTCGATCAACACCACATTGGACGTGGCGTTGTGGCGCTTAAGTGCATCCAGACAACACGCCAGCGCCTCTGCGGCGTTGTAAATTGGCACGATGATTTGCACGTCCGCCGTCGTCATGACCACTCCGTATCCAAACGCGTCACACCCATTTCCCGAGTGCGTCCGGTGATTCTGATTTCTTCACTGACGGTGTCGGTCAGCTGTATATTTTCTGGATTCATCGCATGGGCATTGAATGAATACACCCCCGGCATCACATTCATTTTCGGGAACCGAACCCGATAAAGGAATTGATTGGCGGCCACGCGCGACGCCGTCGCGCCGTGCAATTCCGACAAAGTCCCATACACCGGGCTCTTGTCTGAACGGACCAGCCCAATGGACAAACCCGGCGGCCTGTCGTCCGGTGAATGCAACAACACTTCAAGACACAGCGGACGCATCATTTCGACCTGGCTGATCGACTGGCCCGCATCATCCAGCACGCGCAGGCTGTGCACATGGTAATTGTCCGCGCTGACTGTGCGTTGCGTCACTGCGTCCGCTTCTGCACTCATCATGGCCTGATACGATTGCGACACATGATAGGCATCGCCCTGTTCACAGATCACCCCATCCTTGAGCCAGATCGCTTGCTTGCACAATTTTTGCACATGGTACATGCTGTGTGAAACCAACAACAGGGTGCCACCGCCTCGCAAGTACCCATCAATCCATTGAATGCACTTTCGTTGAAATTTTTCATCGCCCACCGCCAGGACTTCATCGGTGATCAGCAAATCCGGTTGCGTTACAGTGATCAGCGAAAACCCCAAACGCACAACCATGCCGGATGAATAATGTCTCACCGGTTCAT
Source organism: Marinicellaceae bacterium (assembly GCA_050303435.1). Classification (GTDB taxonomy): domain Bacteria; phylum Pseudomonadota; class Gammaproteobacteria; order Xanthomonadales; family Marinicellaceae; genus JBNLBT01. The sequence goes on along the minus strand of JBNLBT010000001.1, from coordinate 155,667 downwards.
CGATGTACTCCCCGATGTCTGCGAATTCAATCATGCGAGGCAGGTTTTGCTTGACTTCTTTGGGTCGCATGCCAGCCAGGCGAGCCGCCATTTTCAAATTTTCCCGACCGGTGTAATCCATTTGAAAACCAGATCCCAATTCCAGCATGGCGCCGATGCGACCTCGCCTTATCAGCTGTCCCTGACTCGGTTTGATCACACCTGAAATGATTTTCAACAGGGTGCTTTTACCAGCGCCATTGCGCCCGATGATGGCCAGTGATTCGCCTTTTCTGACAGTTAAATCAATGTCTCTCAACACCGCGCTGCCAATTTGTGCGCGTGGATTGATCAGCAGTTTCATCATGTTGACGATGCCATGCTTTTTGTCGATGGCGCGGGGATATTTTTTCGCCACGCCTTTCAGTTCAACCAGCGCACTCATAAATAATCTTCGAAATGTTCGCTTAATCTCTTGAACAGCATCCAACCAATGATGCACAAGGCCGCGGCCACGCCGCCGGAATACAACAAAAGAGACTGATCGGGCGCCCGGTCAAACAGCATCGCCTGATGAATGCCGTCTATCGGGCCAAACAACGGGTTGTATCGCATGAAAGAAATGTACTTTTCCGGCACAATCTGAGCCGAATAAATGATCGGCACAGAAAAAAACAACACCGTCATCAAGCTGTTCACCGCTTTTGCGGTGTCCTCAGCAAACACCTGCAAGGTGGCCACGATCAAACCCAGTCCCAATGCCAGCATGAACAGGATTAATAACGGCAACAGCAGATGCAACCAATTGCCAATGATTAATGCAGGGTTGTCAATGGTCAGGTATGACAACACCCCCATATATCCCAGCATGTGCAGGGAAAAGGCCACAAGGACTGCCGCCAGAACCGGCAGCATCACATTGAATTCAACCTTGCCCAGCAATTCTTTTTTGTTCACCACCGCCGAGGAGGCAGACATCAAGGCATCTGAAAAAGCAAACCACGGCCACAACCCCAATGCCAGGTATGCGATGAATGCATTGTCCGCCAGTTCGGGTATGCGTGCTTTAAACAGGGTGCCAAAAACGAAGTGATAGATCGCCAGCAGTAGCAAAGGATGCACCAGCACCCAAAAAAAAGCGGATGACCAGTTGTGGTATTTTGCATCCAGCTCTTTTTTGATGAAGTAACCAATCACGGTGCCTTGGCCTCATTCAGAGGTATCTTTCTCGCAGCGCCATGATCAAGGCCTCATTGGCTTTAATTTCCGCCTTGGATACTTTCGTCAATATGGATTGAAAATTGCCCGTGCCCACATCAAATTTTAACGACGTCATGAGGCTCTGTTTAACTTCCTCGAATGTCTGTTGACGGGCTGGCATGACTTGTTCAACTTTAATCAAATGAAAACCATACATGGTTTCCACCACCTCTGGATATATGCCTGGCTCAACAACACTGAACACCGCGTCATTGAATTCCTTGACCATAACGCCCTCCTCAAATTCACCCAGATGCCCCAAGGCGTCTCCCTCAGTACTTTCTTCAAAATCTGCTTCTGAATAGTTTTTGACGTGATCTGCAAAATTTGCTTCCCCGGCAATCAACTGTTGCAACAATGTTTTGGCCAACGCCTTTTTTTCAGCTCGGTTGTTTTGATCAAATTTAATCAGCAGATGCGATGCAACGGCTTTGGGTTTGCTGATGTAAGTGGATTTTGTCGACATGTATTTTTCATAGGCAAATTCTGCAACCTGTTCATCAGGCACTGAATCAATGTAATGTTGTTGCAATAATTTGTAGATCAGTTTGTTGGTTTCTAGATTTTGACGATGCCAACGAAATGTATCAGTTGTGTATTGATGTTTTGTCAGAAAATCCGGATCATACGCTTCACCTGCAACCGATGCTTGTACATTCGCAAGCGCCTGATTGATCTCTTGTAAAAATTCAGTCTCTTGATTCTCCGCATAACGGCGAATAAGTTTCATGTTAATTAGAGAATACAAGGTGCTTTCTATGCGCTTGGGATCGTCAAAGAATCCGCTGCGACTGTCTTCTGGTATGGTGTAAGCAAAGGCATCAACATCCCCATTGACAACATCCAGGCCGCCTTGAGATACAATGTAAAGGTCTTTGGTCTGGGCAAACAATCCAGCCCACAACAGCGCTAATAGTTTCATGTTTTTTAAAGCATAAAAAATGGGAAAGTGTATTAGACTTTCCCATTCTTTACGAGTTTTAATTATTTCAATTAATTGTTGTTCACATTCATGATTACGCCACAACGAGTCGGGTGTGAACAACTTGTAGGCGTATAGTTCGGTGCATTCGTTGAGTGCACAATGTTCAAATAGTATTGTTTGTTTGGTTCCAGCTTGCAACGGAAGAATCCGGGCGGGTTTTCCGTGGTGTATTGCATGTTGGGCGTCAAACCGGTGACTTTACAATTTGACTGACCCAAATGATGCGAGAAGTCACCTGGACATTCACTGATGGTGATGGTCATGTCACCTTGCCCAACTGTTTGTCCGCCGACTGGTGGTATTGTTGGTGGTGGCTCCTCGAACACAATTTTTTGGTCAATTGTGGTGGAATTTGGGGTGGTAAAATTCAAGGCAACGTATTTATTCACATCAACAATGAATTTGCCTTCCTGACCAATGATTCCCGGGAACCCAGTGCCTGGCATTGCCGCGTCCCATGAACTCGGGTCGTTGTCTTCAGACATGCCCGCTGGTGGCGGCGTGTCTTCACAACCGGTCGGCACTGTCACCTGTACCGAAATGGACACGTTGTCTGAACCGTTGCCAAATTGATTTGAACAGGTGAGAACGTAGGTGCCACTCGCAGTGATGTCAGGAATCAGCTGACTGCCACCGGCCGGGTTTTTATTACCACTCCAAGCACCGCTGGCAACACAAGAGGTTGCGCTGTTGGCCACTGTCCATGACAATGTAGCAGAGCCTCCGGACACCACGGTTGTAGCCGATGTATTGAGGTTGACTATGGGCGGTGAACCGGAACTGCCACTGGTGCAAGTCAGATTGCCGTCCTGGCTGGTGGCGGTGATGTCACCGGACACGGGATTAATGGATACTATTGAGCTGTTGTTCAATGGGATGACTTGACCATCCAGCACCAGATTTTCAGATTGTGCCGCTGACATTGTGAGCAAAATCACAGCACTCAGAATAATGTGTTTCATATTATAAAATCTCAGAAATAAATTTCGCATTTTCCTATTATAACAATTATTTGTTATAAAAATATTAATATGATCTATTAAATTACAATTTTGTATTTTAAGCCTGCAAATAGTATCAACCCAGTGCTTTTAAGAATATGAACAGCGCGTTCAAGGTCTTGTACACATTGTTGTATTTTGCAGATGTTTTACATCATCAAAAATGAATTTTTTAAAACTTCACGCCCTCGCGTTGATAATATCACATAATCTATATACTGATTTCGCCTTTTGGGCCGGTTTTTTTTGGCTGCACGATTTTTTGCTATAAGCATGTGCAGAATACTTCCTTTCAACGCAATGTTTGCGTGAAATGCTGTACCAGGGGTTTTTTTTCAAACCTTTAGCCTCCAAGAGGTTCTTCAAACACTTGGCTCCAATAATCATTGGTGTCATCTGCCAACTACACCTCTGTCAGCACCAGTTAATGCGCACAACGGAGCGTAACGGCTTTCATGACCACATTCAATTTAAAGATTTTAATCAATTCATCAGTGGATTGTCATTCCATGGGTTGCTTTTTATCTGACGCCATCTATTCCAAAGCATTGAAGATTGCTGTCATTATAAAAACAGTCAGAATTGAATGACTTGGATTGGTTTTTGTATTTTCTCATTGTATTCAAGGCCATGTTAAGTTTTCCGAATACATTTAACGCTGAACATAATTTTCACCCTCTAAATTCACGCCCCGAAATTACACATCTGATTTGGCGCAACGCATTTGAAATCACATGCTGAGCCTTTGGCGTATTTTTAACAAAACTTATTAAATGCGCGCAATCACGCACCTGAAATGCACATTCTAAATTGCTTAATGCGACCAAACATATAACGCATATATCTTCACCATCAGCAATTTGATCGTATTTTGCGGGCATAAAAAAAGGGTGGTAAAAACCACCCTTTTTTTCCAGATTGGATTCAGTTAAATCAGTTGGCAACAACTGAGTTAATGAGTCTGGTGTACTTATGACGGAACAGTCCGGCATATTGTGCCAACAGGCCCGGTTGTGCATCGGCGTTCGCAAAAGTTTGAACTGCAAAACCGGTGACCGGCAGACCCACGTACTCTTGAGTACCTGCGTTTGCGGCTGTTGTGGATTGAGTGAAGTTGATAGCAAACCAACCTTCGTCGAAGTTGTCGGTGCTCACAGTGGCTCTGTTGACAGAACCAAAGACGTTGGAAGCATCTACACCAAACGGATTGTTTCCATTGTAAAACTCAACCACGTTGGTTTCGTAACACAGGATCGGGTTACCCGGGCCCGGTGAAACCGGTGAAATGGGGATACCGCCAGGACCAGGTGTTCTTTCTTCTCTGTCCCACAGATTGGCGCCGTACTCTTCACACGCAGTGCCATCGAAAGGCACAGTGAAAGGCTCGATGGCCGGAACTGTGTTCACGTAGAAACGTTTGGTCGGGAAGGTAACAACCCACTCAGTTTTAGCAGAAATGCCGTTGTCCAGTACGAACTCGTTGAACACCTGATTATGCATGTATGAAGCACTGAACGCTTCTGCACCAGTCGGCCAAGAGGAGTTAACCACTGCGCCTTGGTAGAATACGATGCTGTCAGTTGAACTGTTGTTCAGTGACGGGAACAAGCTGCCCGGATTGGTGTGCAGGATGCTGGAGCTGAAGCCATTGTGCGCATCGGCGTTGTAAGCAACGTCGGTGCCATTGGCTACGTCAACAACAGAAGCAGAACCAAACAGACCGCCGGTCGGATCCAACATGGCGTCGGAAGCATCGATGTTCCAGATGCCGCCGGATACCCAAGCGCCAATAATGGCCGCACAGGAAGGCTCGCCGTTCACGTGAATCGCTGAAGCACCTTTAGGATCAGTTGAATCCACGTTGCCCATTTCGATCATTTCAAAGTGACCTTCTCTCATACGATGAGAAGTCTGAGTGCCGCCGTCGTCAAACGCGCCAACAAACTGGAACGGTCTGAATTCACCCAGTGTAATGTTGCCACGAATGTCCGGGGCCAAACATGATCTGTCAAAGGTTACGAAGGCCGCAGAAGGATCGCCGGAAGGAATGGTGCCGCCAAAGCCGGTGCCAGTGAAGTCAACAATTGCACCTGTCCACACGTCGAACGGAGACATGTACAAGTTAAAGTCAAGCACCTCACGGGAGTTTTCACCTTCCATGAAACGGACTTTAACGGCTTTCACTTGATCAGTGGTGTTGACCACAGACAGCAGTGTACTCAAACCGTTGTTAACGGTGTAGTACGGGTAAATCAATACCTGTCCCAACCCGTCCGGATTCAAATTGACTGCGTTTGAGATGCTGGCGATACCAGCAACGCCGGTGATCCCGGCTAAAACTGCAGTCGTCAGTTTGTTTTTTCTCATTTCTAAACTCCTAATTAATAATAAATACAGGGCTATATATACCGCGCCCCGCTCATATGAACGAAGCTATACTCGATAGCACACCCAATGTTACTTTAATAAATGGTAAACCTCAAGACAAAATTCTACATTCAATCAGTTTTTTATTTCAGCTTTGATTTCTTCACAGGCAGATAATACCAGACCCCGTCTTTGTTCATCCAAACCTCATTTAAAGTCTGTTCTGCGGCCATTTCCCCGACACCTGGTGTGGCAAATTTATAGGTGAATTTTATCCCCACCTGTACGTTGCAAAGCGTTTCGGATTCGCAGTCCTGTCCTTTGTAACTGACAGCACTCCAGGCCACTTTTGATGCCCCCATCCGAGCCGCGTATGACTCCACCGGTTCTGTTTTCTTGTAGCCGGAAGTGAAGTATTGATAGGCTTTCTCAAACTCACCGTCTATTTTGGCCTGCCAACGGTCGACCACCCGCTTTTCCAGCGTTTCAGCTGGGGTGGACTTTTCACTGCCGCAGGCGGCTAAAAGCAAAAGCACGGCCACAGCGGTCATCAATTTAATTGTCCTCATCGTTCTCCTCCGAATTGGTTGAAATGGGCTTGAGCCCTTGGAATTTCTTGGCGTACTCTAAAGTCACTGTTCTGGCCTGTTCAGGATTTTCAATGACCGTGGGCGTGATCAGCACCATCAGTTCGGTGCGATCTGAAGTTTTGGATTTGCGCCCAAACATATTGCCCACCACCGGAATTCGACTGACAAAAGGCAAGCCTGAACGGTTGGATGATTTGTTTTCTGAAATCAAGCCGCCCATGACAATGGTGTTGCCGCTTTGCACCGCAATCTCTGTGGTGATTTCACGCCTCGACACCGTGCGGTTGCCGGTGCTGTCCGTCGTGTCCGAGGGCACACTGACGTCTTGTGACAATTCCAGATACACCAGACCACCGGGGTTGACCCGTGGCGTCACCTCCAGTTGCACACCGGTTTGTCTGAAGCTGACTGAGCTGCGGGTCAAATCTCCGGTGCCAATGGTGCCGATCGAGTTACTGATCGTTGGAATTTCATCGCCGACATTGATCGATGCACTCTTGTTGTTCAGCACCAGCAAGGCCGGCGAAGACAACACCGTCAACAACCCGGTGGCATCCAAAGCCGACAAACGGGCCTGAATATCTTTGCCTTTAAATACATAGCTGAGCGTGGGTGATCCCGGAATGCCATCGCCAATGGTGGACCCGGCGGTGCTTATATTGTAGCCTTTTTCTGACAGGGCGGTGCTGCCGCCACTGGTGGACGGCACGTCTTCACCAAAAAACCACTGCACACCAAAAGCCAGGGATTCATTCAAAGAAACCTCGATGATTTTGGCTTCAATCATTACTTGCAGGGGCTCAATGTCCAGTCGTTTGATGGCCGCCATAATGGACTCGTATTGCTGCACGTTGCCGCTGATGAGCAATTGGTTGGATTCTTCAATGGCGGTGATCTGGATGCCGTTGTCATCGCCACCGGAAGTGTTGCGTCTGGGCCGCTGGGTGGCGCGGTTGTTGGCGGCGTTGTTGGCATTTGTGGATGAAATTTCACGGCCGCTTTGGCCCGGCACCACATTGCCGCCTTCTGCGCGCCGTGAAGAATACGAACCGCTGGACCCGCCAAACACGTCGTTCAGGTAGCCGGCCAGATCCACGGCTTTGACGTTTTTGACGTTGTAAACGTACAGATTGGTGGCATTTTCCGAACCGGAGCGATCCAGGCGATTGACCCATTCATGGGCTTTGTGTAAATAGTCTTCCTGCGGCGTGATGACCAGGATGGCATTCAAGCGTTCCAGCGGCATGAATCGAAACATGCCGGCCAGCGGGGTTTCAGCGCCTTCACCAAAGATCGCCTCCAATTCGGTGATCACATCAACCGCTTCAACACGCTGCAGATAAAAAATGCCGGTGGACATGCCGGCCAGCCAATCCACATCAAAAATCTCTATGGTCTGCAGGTAATTGGCCAACTCCGCCTTGGTGCCAGCCAAAAACAACATGTTGCGGGCGTTGTCGGCTTTGACAATTGCGCCTTTTTTGGCATACGGTTCAAGCAGTTTTTCCATTTCCGTCGGCGCGATGAATTCCAGCGGCACGCCATACACCTGGTAGCCTTTTTTATTCACCAGCGAACCGGTGATTGGCGTCAAATTCCCCGCGATGGCCTGATTCTCGGGCATCACGTGGTAACGCCCATTGACCATCACCAATGCCGCGTTGTTCCAGCTCAACAGCATCTCGAGAATGGGGATCACCTGGTCTTTGCCCACCGGACGGGCCGTGGCAAACGTCACATTGCCGGATACACCCGGCGCCATCACGTAATTTTCCTTGAGAATCTCACCCAGAATCAGATGCGCCACCGCCTGCACTGGCTCGCCTTCAAAGTTGAAGGTAATTTCACCTTTTTCAGACACCTCGCGGGTGTGTCGGCTGGCCGCTTCTGAATTGATGAACTCGCCTGTGCCGGGAAAAAATTCATATTCTTTGTTGTCTGTGGCGTTCTCATCTTCATTGCTGAAAACTTCGCCTGAATACTTGGTGCTTTTTGCGTTGTTCAAATAGCCGGTGTCCGCCAGTTCTTTCGACAAGTCGGGCTGGATGCTGGCACAGCCGGCCAACAAGGCCGCCCATGCAAGCAGAAAACACGGTTTAATAAGGGATTTATTGTTGATCATTTTGTTGGTTCCTTTTCGCGGCTTCAGCGCGCATTTGCGCTCTTCTTTCTGCGATCTTGCGCCTGATTTCCTCGGCGCTGGTTGCTTTTTTCTGTTGTTCCTGCGCAGCAGCGGCCTGGGCCTGTTGCTGCCGCTCCTGAGCCTCTGCATTGCGCACACGCTGGGCCGCCGCTCGCGCATTGCCATTGCCCAGTTGACCGGTGTAGACCTCCAGCTCAAGTTCCTGCGGGTCCATGCCATCGGCCACAAAAACCACCTTTCTTGGCTCGATTCGATCGACCACCCAACCGCCCTGATCGCCTTCCAGAGGCATGCCCACCTTGAGTCGGACCGGTGTATTGGACAGTGTGTCCTGTACCATGGCATAACTGTTTTCCGGCGTGATCACCACGCCAGTGAGTTTGGCCTGCAACGCCTGCACGGCCTCTTCAGGCGCCTGTTCTTCCACCACTTCATCTGTGACCACAGCCACATACGGGACACGTTCTTCATTGAACAGCGGGCTTTCGGCGATCAGATCCAGATCGGTTTCAACCGCCACCCGATGGATGTTTTCTGCCTGTTCGGCATCCAGCGTCGGCAACATCGCCGGATCGGTTGGCACCGGCTCGACCGGGCTGACCTGTGTTCCCCATCCAAACATTTGCACGGCCGAGAGCAACAGCAGCAAGCCGATCAAAACCATCAATACATTGGAGAACAGGTTACCCTTCATCGTCATTTTTTTCGATTGGCTTGTTCAGATACGCGTACAGATCGAAACGCACTTCAAGCGGCTGGGGCGTTAAATCCACATTTGACCGGTTGCGGTAACGGCTCACATTGCGCTGTTCCAGTCTGAGTTCATCAACAAACATGGAAGGCACACTCTCTTCTATGCGTTGCAACAATTTGGCCATCATTTCATAATGGCAGCGCATTCTAACACGCAAAACAATTTTTTCAAATTGGTCCGGTTTGGGGTCCCGCGTCGGTGTCTGACTGATGATCTGGCAGTCGGCGCTGTTGTCGGCAATGGCATTGACCATGCCCTTGAGCAGCCCAGTCAATTCTGAATTGGCCAGGTTGTTGGTGTCAGACTGCAGAAACTTGTCGTTTTCACCCACCGCCTGTCTGACCTGTGCTATGCGCTCCCGCAACACCGGCACATCGGCCGTCAGATCGGCGTATTTCTGCCGCGCATCATTCAATACAGTGATTTCATCGTTCAACTCCTGGTGCTGCACCACAAAGTTGTGAAAAAACAGCAAATACACAATCACCATCAGAAAGGCGAAAATGACCAAGGCCAGCCAGCGGCTGTATTGACTCTGTTCAATGGGTGACATGGTCTTCCTCCTGCGCCGGTTTCAAGGCGGCTTTGATGGTGAATGTTTCCTTGTTGGTTCTGGGATTTGGGCTGATCTGGCCCGACACCTCGGGGCTGTACCACTGGGCCGATTTGTCCAGAATCGGGATCAGCGCGTTGGCGTTGTCGGATTGACCCACAATTTCCACCCGTTCTTCATTGACGATGATGCGCGTCAAATACGTGTTTTTGGGCACCGCGCTGGTCAATTCAGTGAGCAAACCGGTCACGCGCGGCGTTTGCTGCCGTTTGTTGCCAAGAAACTGGGCGGCGATAATCGAGTCGCTCAAGGTTTGTTGCAGCATGCGCGCCTGTCTGGCCTGGACTTTCAAGTCTTCCACCTGCGCATTCAACGTTTCAATGCGGTTGCGTTTGTTCTGCAAGGAATTGAACATAACAAAAGCCAGCAAGGCCATGAACATCACCAGCAACAGCACATTAAACTTCAGTGCGCCGTTGTCTTTCTTGACGCGCATTTTATTGTCAAGGAAATTCACTCCGGCCGGGCGGGCCTGGCCCGCAGCGCCTGTCAGCATGGCATCAATACCACTCAGACCAATGCCTTTGGAGTTGACTTCATTGAATGCACGATTCAGCACGTCCTTGCGCACCACATAAAGGTCCACTGGCGCTTTTTCATGTCCCTCAATCACCTGCCCGAGCCGGAACGTAAACACCACCTGATCGACCGGATATGGAATGTACTTATCCAGTTCATAGGTGAGCACCGCTTCAATGTCGTTGATGGCGGCCATGGGCAGCGCCACCCGTTTGTACAGCACGTGTTCTTCAGGCAACAACAAAATCACTTCCATTTCACCGTCAAAATCGCCCTTGATCTGACTGACTCGATGCCACCAGCTGGTCTCATCCAATCCCGCCTCATTCTGCCAGTTCTCCAGGCCTTGCACAGACAGCTGCTGCAGCGCATATTCGGCGTCTGTTTTAACCAGATACAGCTGCCGCGTCGATTTGAACAGCTGTTCCTGGTACTGTGTCGGAATGAATGTTTTCATTTCTTTCAGCCACCAGTCAACGAACTGCCGTGAGCTGGAATTCTGATACCAGTCACTCAACGGTTTTATGGCTCTTTCGATTGCACTCATGTTATTTGTACTCATTGTCGCGCCATCTCAACACCCGAAATGGTCGTCCGTTCAAAGTTCCGCCCATGCGCACGGTGGCGTCCAGCTCGGCCCATTGTCCATTGGCCAACGTGGCCTTGGAGACGATGCTGAATGTGGTGCCACCGCCTCTCAACTGACCCGTTTGACCCGCAATTAGTTCAGGCAAGGGTTCATTCAGGTCGCTGACCTGGTGCCGTTGACCGATGAAATCCTGCGCCAGTTCCGGTGTCACACCGACCAGGGCCATCAGCGCTTCGGGCGGTGCAAATCCGATGTTGATGTCGCGCCGGCCTGAATACACCGTGATGGCCGGCTCGAGCCTTCTGAACATTTCATAGTTGATGCCCATCACTTGTTGCAATTCAGGCACCGTATCAAAACTGTTGTCCTTGGCCCCATAGGGGTAACCTTCGGCGGCGTAGTCGTCGTCTTCGGCGCCATTCAGCCTCGGCAGATTGTCCGGATCACGCCAATCCACCACCTTATCCACGTACTCCATGGCCTCTTCAAATTCCATGCCCAACGACATGAACAAACCCGCAAGCAATTCATCGCTGGCCAGATTGAGGTCTATTTTGCCGGTGTCATCGGTGATGCGAATTTCAATTTCAGCACCGTCCATGGCCATGCGGTACACCCGACCGTCTCCGATCCAGCGGGTTTCCGGGTCTGGGTTGCGCAATTCATAGACCGCCCGATTGAGCCCGGCCTCGGCCATGAAACGCGCCTGGGTGGAACCAAACAGCACGGAGGACTGCAGGTTTTCCGTGCGCGCTGACAGGGCGTAACTGCCGGCCAGCACGGTCATCAACACGGTGATCCACAGCACCATGATCAAGGCCAGTCCCTGTTGCCGACGCCTCACTGCAAATCCCTCAGATCGCCATTTTGCAGTCGGCTGTGCAAAGAACCGCGGCCGCCACTGCGCACCGAGGCCCCGTCCAGCATCATGGCCACGTGCAGGGTCGGCCAGTGTTCGCGCGCGCCTTCACCCATTTCAATTTCCAAACCAACCATCAAAGGCAAGCGCGCCGTGTCCTCCCAGGCATCCATCCAATCCGTTGCTTCACCTTCTTCATCCAGGCCAATGAAGGAAAATCGGGCCGAGCGGATGTTTTCCAGCAGCACCACCGGATCGTGCGCATCAAAATCGGGCTCTGTTGCTTCATCGGTGTAATCACTCATTAAAGTGTGTTTGAACTGCAGAAACTTGCCTTTGCCATCAGAGGCCAGCTCGATGCGTTGCAGGTGCGGTCCCCCGCTGCCGAGGTAACCGGGCATTTGCGACACGTAGGTGACGCTCTGGGCGTCGCCCAGAAAAACCACGCCCAGGCCATCGTCATTTTCCGCAAATGCAAACGACAGCATGCGCGACAGCTGGTGGCGAATCATTTGTTGCACGACCCGGATTTCATTGATTGCGGTGATGCGCTTTTCACCTTTTTCGACCACACTGCGGGACGAATTCAGACCGGAAAAAATCAGGCCCATCATCATCGCCAGCAGGGTGAACACCACCAACACCTCGATCAGGGTGAAACCGCGCTGTTTTTTGTTTGAACCTGGCATCATCGGTTGCTCAGATCCGGCGTCATGGCCTTGAGGGTTGAAAAGGTCGCGCTGGCATCGCGGTTTCTGCCGGTCTGCCAATGGATGGTCAGATCCACTCGAAACAGTTCAATCGGAGCCAGGTCGATGTTGTAATCACCCTCGTAGGGAATGTCCTGTGGCTGAATGTTGATGGACCACTCGGTGCGGTCATCAAAGCGTCCGGAATGGCTGCCTTCTTCGATGGGGATTTGCAAACCCACCTCATCCATTTTTGATTGCGCCAGCAGCGCTATACGGGTCTTTTCCCCGGATTTAACGGTGTTGCTGGTAGAGTGACTGAGGATTTCCATGATCACCGAGAAGCTCAAAGCCAGTATGGTGAACGCCGCGATCACTTCGATCAGGGTGAAGCCGCGCTGGCGTGCCGGTATGACGCGTGGCGTGTTCATTCAACCTCGGTGTCTTGAAACAACTGAATGTCGCCGGTCAGCCAGGCCACGTTAATGCGCCAGAAACGGCTGTCCATCAGCAGCGTGACACGTCCGCCGGTGGAGCTGCCGTCGGGAAAGAAGCGGATGCGGCCGGTGGCATCACTGGCAATTTCCGATTCTGCTGTGAACAACTTGATTTCCATTTCTTCGGGGATCTGCACTGTGTCTTTGCCCGGCGCCTGATAGGTTTTCCGTTCCACATCAAAATTGATTGTCTGCTCTTTGTGTTTATACACCGCCTGTGCACGCGTGTAGCGCATGGCCGCCACCAGGTCGCGGCTGACCGAGCGGATTTCCGTGCCGCGCAGCGACCCAGTCATGTTGAACGCCATGACTCCAGCGATGATGGCCAGCATGACCATCACCACCAGCACCTCAATCAGGGTGAATCCGTGCGTTGGGCGAAGCGGCGCGTGCATAGAGTCGGAGATATTATTGCCAGTTGCCGATGTCCTGGGCCAGTTTGTCGCCGCCCGGGTTCTTGTCCTTGCCGTAGGAGTAGATGTCAAAATCCTGGCCGTGTTCACTGTTGGAGCGGTAGTGATATTTGATGCCCCATGGATCGACCAGATCTTTTTCCTTGGCGTACGGCCCCAACCACATGGAATCGCCGCTGTCATTGACCAGCTGTTCCAGACTGTCCGGTAAGTGGCCCGTGTCGAGGTAAAACTCCTGCACCGACTGGGTGAGTTTTTTCACCATGATTTCAGCTTGCTTGCGGTCGGCCTTGTCCTTGCCGCCGGTCACATTGGTCACTACCAATCCAACGATCACCGCCAGAATGGTCATCACCACCAGCACTTCGATCAAACTGAAGCCCGCTTGTTTGTTTCTCTTATTCATAACATTACACCTTAAAATTATAGAGTTCATTATGCGACGAATTCGGTCATGTTCATCATCGGCATCAAAATGGCAAAGACGATGGTGAAAATCAACCCGGCCAGCACCAGCACCAACAACGGGACCATCACCGACAGCATGCGGTCGATGGTGTTTTTTACTTCACCGTCGTACGCGTCCGCAGCGCGCAACAACATCTGATCCAGTTTGCCGGTTTCTTCACCCACACCCAACAGTTGCTGCGCCAAACGCGGAAACGCCGTTTCTTTGTCCAGCGCCGTCGCCAGCGGCTGGCCGTGTTTGACTTTCTCACTGGCCTCCACGATGGCTCGATAAATCACTTGATTGGAAATCACGTTCTTGGCCACCATCAAACCCGACAGCAAAGGCACGCCGCTGTCAATCAGGGTCCCCAGCGTGCGCGTGAATCGCGCGGTCTCCATGCGCGTAATCAGTTCACCGAATATCGGTAAATCCAGTATTTTGCGGTCCCACTTGTATTTGAATTCCGGCTCTTTGAGCTTTTGCTTCAACAGCGCCACCACAATCACCACCAGCAACAAAAACACCCACCAGAACGACTGGATCAATCCGGCACCGGCGAACACCAGTTTTGTGATCAAGGGCAATTCCACACCGGCGTCGGCAAACAATGGTTCAAATTTCGGCACCACTTTGCCCATCAATAGCAACAGCGAACCCACCGCCAACACCAACAGTATGGCCGGATAAATCATCGCCGATATCACGGTGTCCTTGAGTGATTTGCTGCGCTGCAGATAATCCGACAAGCGCGTCAAAGATGTTTCCAGGGTGCCGCCCATTTCACCGGCGCGCACCATGTTGATGTACATGTTGGAAAACACCCCGTGCTGTTCATGCATGGCGTCCGATAATGAACCACCTCCGCGCACCTTGTCGCGCACTTGTTCAATCATGGCAGTGAGTTTTTCATCCTCACTCAAATCGATCATCACCGACAGGGAGCGATCCAGGGGCATGCCGGAAACCAGCAATGTGGACAGTTGTTCGGTGAAAAATGCCACCTGTTTCTGGGTGATTTTATTGCGTCGCACCAGCAGATTTTCAATGGAAAACCCGGGTTTGAGTTCACGGGCAAACACCGGGATGTTGCCCACTTCCTGGATTTTGGCAATCACTTCAGCCTGCGTTGCAGCCTCCATCTGGCCTTCCAGTGTTTCGCCGGACGGGGTGATGGCCTTGTATACGAACTGTGACATTTTGCTCAATGCCCCTCGGTGACCCGAATCACTTCTTCAAAACTGGTCTCACCGCTCAGGCATTTGAGCAAACCGTCTTGAAACATGCTTAACATGCCTTCTTTTTGTGCCTGTTTGTGCAGCTCACCGGTGGTGGCGTTCTGCATGATCAGGCGACGCAGATTCTCCGTCATGGTCAAGCATTCAAGAATACTCATGCGGCCGGAATACCCGGTTGGATTGTCTTCAGAAGGCTGTGCCCGGTAAAATTGATACGGCGGCTCAATCCCCAGAGACTTGAGATTCAGTTCCTTTTGCATTTCTGGCATCACCTGGTAGGCTTCTTTACTGGTTTGATCCAATTTGCGCACCAGGCGTTGGGCAAGCATGCCGTTGACGGTTGAAGTCAACAGATAGTCTTCAACGCCCATGTCCAGCATCCGCGTGATGCCACCGGCGGCGCTGTTGGTGTGAATGGTGGACAACACCAGGTGGCCTGTGAGGGCCGACTGGATGGCAATTTTTGCGGTTTCCAGATCGCGCATCTCACCAATCATGATGATGTCCGGGTCTTGTCTCACAATGGCCCTGAGCGCGGTGGAAAAATCCAGTCCTATGGACGATTTGGCCTGAATCTGATTGACCCCGGTCAACTGGTATTCCACCGGATCTTCCACGGTGATGATTTTTTTCTCTTCCGTGTTCAGGCGCTGCAATGCAGTGTACAGGGTGGTGGTCTTGCCGCTGCCGGTCGGTCCCGTGACCAGCAAGATGCCGTGCGGCAAATCCAGCACTTTGAGAAATGGTTTCAGGTTGTGTTCGCGAAACCCGAGTTGATGGAAATCGAAGACAATGCTTTCGCGGTCCAGAATACGCATCACCACACTCTCACCGTAAGAAGTCGGCACCGTCGAAACACGCAAATCCAGTTCTTTACCCTGCACCCGCAGCATGATGCGGCCGTCCTGCGGCAAACGCCGTTCGGCGATGTTCAGTTTGGCCATGATTTTCACGCGGCTGATCACCGCGGCGGTGGAGCGTGCCGGCGGTGATTCCACTTCGTGCAACACGCCGTCCAAGCGGTAACGCACTTTCAGCCGATTTTCGAACGGCTCAATGTGAATGTCCGAGGCGCGCTGCTCCACTGCGCGTTGCATGATCATGTTCACCAGACGGATCACCGGCGCTTCACTGGCCAGATCTTTTAAGTGCTCTACGTCTTCTTCATCGCCGGATTGATCGGACAGACTTTCCACGATCTGCCCCATCGCCGAACGCCCACCGCCAAAATATTTTTCAATGGCGTTTTCAACTTCAGAAGGCAGGCCGATCTTGATGTCAAGGGACTTGCCGGAAACCATCTGCAGGGCTTTAACGGTGAACTGATCATAGGGATAGACCATCACCACCGTCATTTTTTCAGCGTCCTCATCCAGCACCACCACCTGGTTTTCGCGCATGAATCGCATCGGGATTTCGGTGTCCATGCCGGACGATTCAGGCAACTCCTTCTCACTGATGATGGGCAGTTCAAGCAATTCATGCAGGGATTGCGCCACGTCTCGCTCAGAGGCCAGACCCAGACGCACCAGCAATGGCACCAGCGAAATGCCAAAACTCTGTTCATTCAATTTGATGCCGCGTTTCAGGTCCTCTTCCCGCAAACGGTCGTGCTCAACCAGATAGGCGCACAGGCGTGCTTCAAACGCATCGCTCATGCTCGCGGGCTGACGCGCTTCGTTTGCAGTGGTGTTGAGGGCGGCTTGATCAGTCATTGGGTTTCCTTTCGCAATCAGTCATCTCAGACATTGGCCTCTGGATAAAGTTTCTCATCATCCGTTGCCTTGTTTTTTTTCGGTCAGCGTTTCAATAAAACCGCGATTCATCAACATCCACGTCACCACCGGCACGATGGCTGGCAAAATCAGGTAAGACAATTGGTACATGGCCGCCACCAGGTTGGGTTCGATGCCTGTGGCAAGGACCGCCTGTTGCGCATCCGGCCCACCGGAAAACAACAGCTGTTTGAACACCTGCCAGATCACCCCGAATGTCTGCACCAGGACCACCAGCGCATAGCCCACCAGTATCTGACCGGTTTTCACCAGCGCGCTGTTCATCGGCACCGACAACACCAGGCCACTGAGCAATGCCAGGCCGTATCCATAAATCATCGGATTCACCGCCACGTCCAACACCGCCAGCTTGGATTCGTTGCCAGTGAAGGTTTCAATCGGGAAAATCAGTGTTTCCACATTCAGATAGTAATGCTGTTGTGTGATGCCCTTGACCAGATCCGGCTGCCAGGTTGTCAACACCCATTCGGTCAGCACCCGCACAGGGATCACCAGCAACTCCGATGCATAGAACCAGAGGAAAAAGCACAACGGCAAAAACAACACCGCGCTGACTAACAATTGTTTGATCGGTGATTTCATTTAATTCACGAATTTTCTAGCATTGTAAAACAACCGCATCCACGGCGAATTCTCACCCCAGTCATCCGGGCACCAGGACATTTGCACGGAACGAAACACGCGTTCCGGGTGTGGCATCATGATCAGCACATTGCCTGCGTCGTTGCCCACCGCGGCGATGCCCTGTTCAGAACCGTTGGGATTGAACGGGTATTGTAACGTGGCTTTGTTGCTGTTATCGACATATTTCGCCGCCACCGCCACCTTGCTCAATGCACGCGGCAGGAAACTGGCGCGCCCCTCGCCGTGCGATACCACAACGGGTAAAGTGGCCCCGTCCATGCCCTGCAACAAAGCGTGTTGACCGGCCACAATGCGCACACTGGAGAATCGCGCTTCGAATTGTTCGCTGTGGTTGCGCTTAAACTCCGGCCAGTTTTGCGATCCCGGAATGATGCCACTGAGCGCCGACAGCATTTGACACCCGTTGCACACACCCAAAGTGAATTTGCTCTGGTCAAGGAAATAGGTTTTAAACATGTCCTGCAAACCGGCGTGATGCACAATGGATTTGGCCCACCCCTGACCTGCACCCAGCACATCGCCATAGGAAAACCCGCCGCACACAGCCATGCCCTGAAAGCCTTGCAGGCGCAAATGCCCGTTGAGCAGATCCTGCATGTGCACATCGACGCAGTCAAAACCCGCGCGCATGAACGCCGCCGCCATTTCCAGATGGCCGTTGACCCCCTGTTCGCGCAACACAGCCAGCCGAGGACGGGTGGTGTTGATGTAAGCGGACACGTTTGCATCGGTAAAATCAAAATCAGCCCGCACCGTCAATCCCGGGTCTTCGGCGTCGATGTGCGCATGCGCCTGACGCGCGGATTCCGGCTCGTCGCGATGACGCGCCATTTCATGTGATGTGGCGTCCCATATTTTTTGCAACACCGGCACCGGATCAGTGAACAGTTCACGCGCGCCCTGCTTGACGATGAAATCGCGTGCTTCAGTCGCCTGACCCAGCGGCACCAGCTGCTCAGTCAGTTGATGCGACTGAACCGCCGCATTGAACGCTTCGAGTTGGATCTGTTCAACCGCGACCACCAGGCCGATTTCTTCATTGAACAAATACGCTGTGGCATCTTCCATCGACGGTGGCACCGCGATGTTGACCCCGCAATGCCCGGCCATGCACATTTCCAGCACACAGGTCAGCACGCCGCCGTCCGATCGATCATGACAGGCCTGTATGAAGCCTTCCGTCAGGCCTTGCTGCACCAGATTAAACAATTGCCGCAACAATTCAGGCCGTTCCAGGTCGGGCGTTTCATGGCCCAGTTGACCGACGCTCTGATACAGCGCCGAGCCGCCCAGGCGTTGTCGACCACAACCCAAATCAAGTAAATACAATTCCGCACCCGGCTTGATTTGCGGCGTCAGACTTTTGCGCACATCATCAACGTGAGCAAAAGCGGATATCAGCAATGACACCGGCGCGGTGACCTGATAAGTTTCACCGAATTCTTCCCATTGGGTGTGCATTGACAGGGAATCCTTGCCAACCGGGATGCCGATGTCGAGCGCAGGACACAACTCCATGCCCACCTCACGCACCGACTCATACAATGCCAGCAGCTCTTTGTCGTGTTTGGCAGAGGCCATCCAATTGGCCGATAATTTGATCCCGGCCATGGCACCAATGTCGTTGCCCATGATGTTGGTCAGTGCCTCGGCCACGGCGATGCGGGCGGCGGCGCGTGGGTTGATCGCCGCCAACGGCGTGCGTTCACCGATGGCCATCGCTTCTCCGCTGTACCCATCGTAGTCGTTCAAGGTCACACCGCAGTCCGCGACCGGCACCTGCCAGGGCCCAACCATTTGATCGCGGTGCACCAGACCGCCCACCGAGCGGTCACCGATGGTGATCAGATACTCTTTGCTGGCCACGGCCGGGAACTTCAACACGTTGTGAAACAATGCCCGGATTGGCGTCTGATCCATGTCCGCTTCAGGCCAGCCAAATTTCTGATTGCTGAGATCTATTTTCAGTTTGGGTGTGTTGCCAAACAACACACGCATCGGGATGTCGATCGGAAAATTTTTAAATTTCTTGTCGTGAACCCGCAAGCGTTCATCTTCTGTTGCCAGCCCGATCACCGCATACGGACAGCGTTCACGATCACACAAGGCGCGAAATCCGGCCATTTTGTCGGGTTGTATGGTCAGCACGTAGCGTTCCTGCGACTCGTTGCACCAGATTTCCATGGGCGTCATGGAGGGGTGATCAATTTGTAAACGGCGCATTTCCATTTTTCCACCAACGCCACTGTCGTGCAATATCTCAGGTATGGCATTGGACAGACCGCCCGCGCCGACGTCGTGGATTGAACGGATCGGATTGTCTTCACCCAGGGCCACACAACCGTCGATGACTTCCTGACAGCGCCGTTGAATTTCCGGGTTGCCGCGCTGCACTGAAGCATAATCCAGTGCTTCGGTGCTCTCACCGCTGTGCAGGGAGCTGGCGGCGCCGCCGCCGAGACCGATCAGCATGGCCGGTCCACCCAGCACCACAATGTAGTCATCGCTGCGGGTTTCACCCTTGGCCACCATGTCACGCTCTATGGCACCCAGACCGCCGGCCAGCATGATGGGCTTGTGGTAACCATACCAATGGTCTTCCTCGCCCTGACGAATCTCGAAACTGCGAAAATATCCGCAAATATTTGGACGCCCGAATTCGTTGTTGAAAGCCGCGGCGCCGATGGGCGCTTCCTGCATGATGGTGAAGGCATCGGCGATGCGCTCGGGCGTGCCCGGACCGTCGAGTTCCCACAACTGTTGGAATTCCGGTATATTGAGATGACTGACTGAATAGCCGGTCAATCCGGCTTTGGGTTTGCCGCCTCGACCTGTTGCCGCTTCGTCCCGGATTTCGCCACCGGATCCAGTGGCCGCGCCCGGGAACGGCGATATTGCGGTGGGGTGATTGTGGGTTTCAACTTTGATGAGCACGTCGGCGATTGCATCGCGTGCGGTGTATTTTTTCGACTTCGGATCAATGCACATGCGTTGTGCCTGACCGCCAGAGAACACCGCCGCATTGTCTTTATAGGCCGACAAGGCGGGCTTGGATGTCCTCTGTTCGGTGTGGCGGATCATTTCAAACAGGGTTCGCACCTGTTCAATGCCTTCAATCAGCCATTCGGCGTTAAAAATTTTGTGCCTGCAATGTTCCGAATTCGCCTGGGCAAACATCATCAATTCAGCGTCGGTTGGATTCTTGCCCAGGGATGAATACGCCGAGTAAAGATAATTGATTTCATCGTCCGAAAGCGCCAGACCCAGCTCATCGTTCATTCGCTGCAGCGCCGCTGCACCCTCGCCCTGCAAATCCACGGAGGTGAGCGGCTGCGCCTGTGCGTGATCAAACAAACGCGATGTATCAACAAAATCCCGATACGTCTCCTCGGTCATGCGATCAAAAACCGTCTGCAGCTGTGTCGCCGTCAGGCCATCCGTTGACTGATCAAATTTCACCAGTCGACCGCGTTCCACCCGCACCACGTGTTCCAGTGCGCAGTGATGGAATATTTCCGTGGCTTTGGTGGACCAGGGCGATATGGTGCCTGCGCGTGGCAACACCAACAGATCTGCGGCCGCAAGCTCCAGCTGCGTGTGTTTTGCCGACAGTAAATTTTCAATTTTGCCCAGCTGATCAAGATTCAACTCGCCCAGTTCGGACTCAAGCAGATAGATGGGATGAATGGATTGGACTCGAAGCGTTGCGTGCAAAGAATTCAGTGCGCGGTTGAGCTTCCTGATTCTGAAATCCGACACGCCATCCTGGCCGGCAAACACAAATCTGGTATACGTCATTTGAGCGGGCGCATTAAAAACGGGTATTGTACTCCATTCATACCGATCGTGCAGCCATGCCGGGCATTGCACTTATGCTCTAATGATTGACCAGATTCTTAACGCTGCATGGCTTTGATCGCCGTCTGGATCAAGATTCAACTGCCGTTAAATACCCTTCGGCGCGCTTAAATATGTTCAGCTGTAATCAAAAATGGCCCGCTTTTGCGGGCCATATTTAATCTCTTCTGGATGCGGACTCACTGACCGCTTGCTGCCAACATGTCCAGACGTTGTTTCAATTGCTCAGGCGGCAAATAGCCCGGCATCAGCCGACCGTTGTCCATGATCAGTGCAGGCGTGCCAGAAACGCCCGCTGAAAGCCCGGCGTTGTAATGGGTTTTGATCGGATTGTCGCATTGTTTTTTGGGCAAGTTTTGACCAGCCTTTGATTCCGTCATCGCCAATCGCTGATCATCAGAACACCACACGGTAACTGCTTTGTCGTAAGACGGCGAATTGATGCCAGCGCGCGGGAAGAACAGATACGATATGCCGATGCCCAGTGCATTGTACTGTTCAATGTCCTGATGCAATTTTCTGCAATACCCACAGTCAATGTCAGTGAATACGGTGACATGGTACTTCATGTCTTCCGGGTAGAAATTAATGCGTTGATTGTCTTTCAACTCGCTCATCACTGACAAACGCATGTCTGACTTTCTGGCCTCGGTCAGATCTTCCTTCTTGTCCAGATCGAATATGCTGCCATTGATCAAATAACCGGCGTCATCACTCATGTAATACACTTCACCGCCTCGACCTGAATCAACCACAACTTCCTTGATGCCCGAAATCGGCGTGTCACTCACCGACTTAACCGCCACCACCGACGGAGAAATTTTCTTCAACGCCTGTTCAAATTTTTCTTTAAGGTCTTGTGCCAGACTTTGGCAGGACATCGCCGCCAAAACACAGACCACTGTCACTCTCAACATAAGCTCTGCTCTTTGTTCAAATTGATTGGAATTGCTCTATTGACCCGTTTTGGGCCAATTGGTTCAACTACACGGAAATCCGCATTGTATCGCAAATGGATCGACAGATGTCGTTGGATCTTGCAAATTATTTAATCGCACGCGCCGATGCCTGCGGTTTTGCAATGCACATGTCTTCATCCGCGCGGATGGTGCTTGGCGTGAATTCGTTTCAGGCCTTCCTGTGCCACCTGGGTATAGATCTGGGTGGTGGACAAATCCGAGTGACCCAACAGCAGTTGCACCACACGCAAATCGGCTGAATGGTTCAGCAGGTGAGTGGCAAAAGAATGCCTGAGCATGTGGGGCGAAGGCATGTTTTTAAAACCGGCGTGTCGTGCGTAGTGTCGTATCCGATACCAGAACGCCTGTCGAGTCATGGGCTTTCCGCGGTTGCTGAGAAATAAATGTGCCGTAACGGTTTGACTCTGAGAACGCAGATATTGAGCCAACACATCGGCGGCGTGTTCACCAATCGGCACCAGTCGATCTTTGCCGCCCTTGCCGGTCACGCGGATGACACCCTGGTTTAAATTTACTCGACCGCGTTGCAGTTGCACCAGCTCAGAAACTCGCAATCCCGCGGCATACATCAGTTCCAGCATGGCTTTATCGCGTAAACCAATTGCAGTCTCCCCATCGGGCGCCGCAAGCAGTTTTTCTACCGCGCGTTCGCTTAATGGTTTGGGCAATGCACGGCGATATTTAGGCATGCGCAATTTCGCAAATGGGTTGTTTTGCACCGAACCGCGTTTCTTTAAATATTTATACAGGTGGCGCAGTGACGATATTTTACGGGAAATGGACTGACCGGAACGGCCCGACACCGACAGATGTTTTTGAAAGGCCTGGGCCAGCTGTAGATCTACAGCATGCCAGTCAACGTTGCGTTTATCCAGGTATTTTTGCAACTGACGCACATCTGAGAGATAGCTTTTGACTGAGTTGCTGGAAAGTCCTTTCTCCAGCAGCAGATATTGTTCAAATTCAGCCAGCAAGGTGCTGTGGCCTGCCCCGAATTAAAGAGAGGCTTGTTGAGATTCTTTGTTTTTTTCCAGCTGTTCGATGTGCGAAAGCCACTGCGTGGCATCGGCTTTGGTTTTTTCGAATTGACGTGCGCGACGCATGGCTGTTCTGGCGTCCTCGTAGTTGCCCAAAGAAGCTTCGGACATGCCAAGCATCAACCAGGCCGTGGCCTCTTTGTCCTGTTTAAGACCGCCTTTGCTCAGTGCGCTTTTTATGGACGCTCGGGCCTCTTTCCATTTTTCCTGATCGATGTATAAATAGGCCCGGGTTAAATCCACTTCACCGTCTTCGGCAAACTGGCTGGCTTCACCGTACACAACCAATGCCTTGTCCAGTTCCTTGGCCTGATACCAGGTTTCGGCCAATTCCTTGAGGTTGGTGAAATCCGCTTTGACCACTTTATCTTTCAAACCTTTTTCCATCACCAGGCCCGCTTTGTAGGGAATGTCCATGTAGCGGTAAAGTTTGAACAGCTGCTTGATTTCGCTTTGCTCATCCAGCAAACCTTTTTCATAGGCCAGCACCAGCACGGCCAGAGATTTCTTGTCGCTTTTTAAAGTGAAATAAACCGAAGACAATTGCTTCCAGTATTCTTTCTTGTCCGGCTTGAGTTGCACCAGAATTTCCAGCACATTGGCCGCTTGTTGAAATTCATTCAGCTCAAAATGCATGGCCAACAACAACTGATACCAGCTTTCATTCGGTTTGTCGGACAATTCGATGGCCTGTTTGATTGAATCTCTGGCCTTGACGTGTTCGTTCAGCTGCGCGTGCGCATTGGCTTTCAGGGCAAAGGCCGAATCGGGAATCTTGTCGGCCACTGAAAAATAATCATCCAACGCTTTCAGACCGCCGCGGTAATCATCGCCCAGCATCAACAATTGCGCGTATTGCAGCATCACCTGAAAATGCGTCGGATTCGGCAAGGAATCGAATTCGATGGCTTTTTTGAAATTTGCCGCAGCGGCTGTGTAGTTGCCTTGCAAAGACGCAATGTGCCCCAGCAGCTGATGAATCACCGAGCGTGCGTATCCACTGCCATCGCGGGTTTTTTCCAGCATGGCTAACAAACCGGAACTGGCCTCGGCGTACTTTTCTTCCGCCAGCATTTCGGAATATTTGGTGATTTTGATGTTTTGCTGCTCAGTCAGCAACACGCCGTTGGCAGGTTTGCGTTCCGGGTTGTCGGTTTTCAGATCACCGGCCACAGCCAGCCCTTGCAGGGCGAAAAGACAAATCAGGGTCAGGACAGTTTTTTGCATAAGGTTCACCAATCTCTCAAATCAGGAATCCGGCAATTTGAACTCAATGGTCTGGGTCGCCACCTGTTCCACTTTTGCGCCGTTCACGATTTTGGGTTTGAATTTAAATTTGGATATGGCCCGCAACGCTTCGCGGTCAAAAATTCGCGCCGGTTTTGAATCCACAACTTGCGGATCCTTAACTGTTCCAGCTTCTGTGATAATGAATTTTACCTGTACCCAGCCTTCGAGTTTTGCGATCAGCGCTTTGCGCGGATACTGCGGCGCAATCCGAACGATCGGAATCACCCCGCCATCGACGGTTTCATCGTACTGCATTTGCCCCAGAAACGGGCCTGAACCACTGAGCGACACATCCAGGTTGGGCATGTTCATGGTCGGCATGTTGTTCACCACCTGTTGCTGCTGCTGCACATTCAGTTTGGGCGGCGGTGGCGGCTCTTTCGGGGGCGGCGGCTTCTTCGGAATGCGGCGGGAACGTGTTTGCGTTTCCTCTTCCTGCGTCACCTTGGTGAATTCAATCGGTGGCAAATCATTCCGGTTTTCCAAATCGCTGCTGGGATCATTCACCAGTCTGTGCATGACCAGGTACAGCGCCACAGTGATCGCCGCAGCGAAAAAAGCAACCAGCAGAATGCGTTGTATATTCATGTCATTGTCCGTCTTTTTGTGCCGCGATAGAAATGCTTTCAACGCCGGCCGATTTGATCTGGTCCATCACCGCCACAAGATCGCCGGTGCGTGAACCCTTATCAGCAATGATGACTGCACTGGCTTCCGGATTCTCCGCGTGCATTTTTTCCACTCGGGCACGCACAGCGCGCAATTCCACGCTTTGTTTGTTGATCCAGATGTCGCCGTCTTCCTTGATGGCCACCAGAATGTTGCCTTTTTTCACCTGTTGCGCCTGGGAATGCGACGGCCTGGAAATGTCCACACCGGTTTCCTTGACGAATGACGTTGTGACAATGAAGAAAATCAGCATGATGAACACCACGTCCAGCATCGGTGTGATGTTGATTTCCGCTTCATCTTCATGGAAATGTCTTTTTCTCATCGGTATAACCTCAAATTACTCGGCCCGCTTAAATATGGACCGTATGTTTTTTCGTTTAGTTCATTGAAACATCAATGAGACTGCATCATGTCTTCCAGTTTTTCCCGTTCGGTGTTGGCCTTGTGCTTGAAAAAGGTGGTGAAGAACACCCCTGACAGCGCCGCCACCATGCCGGCCATGGTTGGGATGGTGGCTTTGGATACGCCACCGGCCATGGCGCGGGCGTTGCTGGTGCCCTCGATCGCCATGATGTCAAACACATTCAACATGCCGTACACGGTGCCAAACAGGCCGAACAATGGACTGATGGCCACCAGGGCTTCAAGAAACCCCAAACCGTAGCGCAAATCTATGGACACTTCGGAAACCCGCGCATCCTTGATGCGCTTGGCGTACCAGCTGGTGGTATCGCTGCGGTTGTCCCAATTGGCGATGATGCGTTTGCGCTGTTTCGGAAAAGTGACGAGAAAATACCACAGTCTTTCCAGAATGATCAGCCACATAAAAAACAGCACGATCATGATGGGCCAGAGAATTGGCCCACCCATGTCTACAAACGAAAGAATGTCGTACCACAAGTCCTTGAGCAGGTACATCTTATTTCTCCGCCATGCCTGCAACGATGCCCGCGCTCTGCTCTTCCAGAATGTGGGTTTGTTTGCGCGCCATGGACTGCAGCAGTGAGTGCAGCAGAGTCAGCGGAATGGCCACAATCAGACCTTGCACTGTGGTCACCAGGGCCATGGAAATACCGCCGGCCATGGATTTGGGATCGCCGGTGCCCATCAGGGTGATCATCTGGAAGGTCTGGATCATGCCGACCACGGTGCCCAACAGACCCATCAACGGCGCAATCACATACAGCACCTTAATTAAGGACAGACCGGACTCCAGCGGGCCGGTTTCACGAATGATGGCCTCATCCAGTTTCAGCTCCATGGTTTCCACATCGGCGTCGGGGTTGTCGGTGTACACAGACATGATGCGACCCAGCGCATTGTTCTGGCTTGGTTGCTTGCGCTTCAACTGGCGCTTGATTTTGCCGCCAGAGCCCAAGAGCATAAAGAATTTGATCAACGCCACCAGCAGGCCAATGGCTCCCAGGGCCAGAATGGTGTAGCCCACCGGTCCACCCTGCTCAATTTTTTCTTTCATCGACGGGGTCTGCACCACCAGCTGAAGGATTGTGCCGCGGGTGTAATCTATCGGAATCTGCACCAGCTCATTGGAACCTGAATCTACGAAATCCGAAGACATGCTCATGTATTCGGCGCCCGGCTGCTTGGCCAGTCGTTGCAACTCACCGTCGCCGGTGACTGAATTGGATTCTTCCGGGCTTTTCCAGATCAGGAAATTGCCATTCTGGTCAAACGCATTGAATGTGCCCACGCGCGTGACTGTGGCGTTGTTTTGCAACTCGCCGCCTTCGTTACGAATGTTGGCGGTGAAGCGTGCGATCTTGCCCGATTCGGTGATTTCTTTCTGGTATTCATACCACAGCTGACGCAAATCACGGATGTTGGGCAGTTTGGTTTGTTCGGCCAGCTGCGTCAGAAACGCGGCACGCCCCGGGTATTCAGCCGAGACGATGGAGTTTTCAATGACGCTGCGCAAATCGCCGGCCAGCACTTTCACGGTGCCCTGCATTTCACCGAGGTTACCGGAACGTTCATTCAGCGTGGTTTCCAGGTCTGCCAGGGTTTTCTCATTCTCATCAAACTGATTTTTCAGCTGGTCGGAACGGACTTCCAACTGGCGCAACTGTTCGCGGGCTTCAGCCAGCAGTCGGCGCTGCTCATTGCGTTTTCGCGTAAATTCCTCAAGACGAGCCTGATTGGCCTGTGAGGTTTCGTTGGCGCGTTGCTTGACGATGTTCAGCAACTGATCCAGGGTGTTGCCGGTGTTCTGCGCCTGGCCGGAAACCGCAACCGTCAGCAGCCCCGCAATGATCGTGTATTTAATGTTCTTCATGTTCTTACTCCCCACTCAAATTAACCAGGATTGGCAGGCCCACCAAATCCGGGGCGGCTTGTTTGGCGGCAATGCGTATGCCTTTTTTGATGGCCGAATTGTAGCGTTCCGGCAACTCTTCAAACTGTTTGGAATTGGGATTCCACCAGCCGGAAGTTTTTTCATCAAAAGTCTGGTACAACAACGCCGTGCGGCCAATTTGCAGGAAGCGGACTTTTTTGCCCGGTGACAACTCAGCTTCATAGGTGCTCACTGAACTGCCGTAGTCAAGTTCAATTTTATAAGCTTCGGTCACCTTGCGGTATTTTTCTGAAGTCGTGACGTTGGATTTTTCCAGGTCTTCTTCCAGAGAGGCCACTCGATCTTCACGTTCTTCTTTCAGGAACGGAATGTCGGCGGCAATCATTTGTCTGAGCATGTCCACCATTTCGATGATCAACGGCACCACGCCGCGGTTGGTGGATTCAAGGTCTTCCATGTCGGCACGGATGGACTGAATTTGCAGCTGCTGGTCGTTGACGAAATTTTCCAGCTGCTGGTTATACACCCGGAGACTTTCAATTTCGGAAATCACAGTTCTGTACTGCACAAGCAATTCTTCAGTCTGGTCATTGAGACGATCGACGGTCTGCTGGGAACTGGCAGACGAGTTATTGGTTTCTGTGACCGTTTGCACTGCAGCATTCAATTGTTGCGCGCTGCTGGGCAAAATGACGCACACAGAAATAATAAGCACAAGCCCGATCCGGCCCCATGCTTGTTTAGAAATTTTGGCTATTGACATACCGTACTTCCAATTTAGATTGTGTTTAAGAGAACGTGTAAACAGCTCCGGTTTACTAAGATATTTGATAAAAACCTCTGTTCACACTCGACTTAGTGATGGACAAGAATACTCGCCTTTTGGACAAATTTAAAGTATTTATTCGACAATTTGGCAAATTTTTTTACGCCCCCAGAACAATTTTAAATTAAAATTTAATCAATTAAATATTGTTCACAGGAACGACATCTTGAAGCCCCGAATTTCCCCCTTCAAATCGCTCTATGCCTTACTTTACGACCTGTTTCCGTTGTTCGGTATTTACATCATCACCACTGTTACAGTGATTTTAGTACGAAAAGGACAGGACATCAAGCCGGGGGCGTTGTGGTTTCAATTGCTGCTGTTGGCCGAAACCATGTTGTATTTCATCCACTCGTGGAAAAAGGGCGGCCAGACCCTGGGCATGCGCGCCTGGAAAATTCGTTTGCCCCAACCAGGCCAATTGAGCTGGCCGCAGGCGCTGGCACGTTTCGGCGTCGGCGCGCTGTCCACCGCACTGTTGGGCCTGGGCCTGTGGTGGCAGTACATTGACAAACAGGGCCGCAGCTGGATGCACATGGCCGGCGGACAGGCCCTGACCGATGACGGACGCCGGGCTCAACGGGACTGAAGCGAACGCACCCGTTTTTCACGCATCATTAAATACGTCACCAGCAGAATCAACAGCCAGGGCAAAACCGTGACCACGAATGGCTGGACGTGATACACCTCACCGATGTTCAGCAGGGTCTTGTTGAGCAGATACAAGACCACACCCAGCGTCAATCCGATGATCAACCGCTGAGAAAACCCACCGCCACGCAATGAACCGAACAGAAATAACACCCCGGACAGGGCCGTGGCCAGCACAAACAGCGGGTACGTCAGCTTGGACCACAACGCCACTTGATAGGCCGAAGACACGCTGGCCTTGTTGCCAACGAAGCTCTCGTA
This sequence comes from Marinicellaceae bacterium, assembly GCA_050303435.1. Taxonomy (GTDB): domain Bacteria; phylum Pseudomonadota; class Gammaproteobacteria; order Xanthomonadales; family Marinicellaceae; genus JBNLBT01. The sequence goes on along the minus strand of JBNLBT010000001.1, from coordinate 126,393 downwards.
ACGTTTTAAATCGCGCACACTTAAATGCTTGGGTCGCGTCAGACTGATGTTGAGTATGGCCGGCTCAATGCGGGATTGCCACAGCTGCTGATCCATGGTGCGGGTGTGCACACCTTCGTCATCAAACTCTGACACCTGCAGATCGCGAAACAGCCATTGACGGCCGTCGTGCACCGCTTCACGCGCCTTGGAGACACGTTGCACGCGTTTGTCATCCAGCTCAAATATGGTGACATCCAATAAACGCGTGGCGGCCCGATCGGATTGGCGCGCCATGCGATTGGCATTGAGAATCACCTGACCGTCGCGAATCCACACCCCGTCGGCGGTGGCCAATCCCTGACCTTCGGTCAACTCCGCAGTGCGGTGCGCCTGAGCCATCTGTTCACCCCGCGGGGCGAGGTATTCCCCCGTCAACACCACCGGCACCAGCCAGAATACCAGCGTCAGCATCACCGTCAAGGCCATGCGCAAGCGACTGACGCCCGATGCCATGAACACGATCAATTCGGAACCGGCGGCCAGCGCGCCCAGACTGAGCAACACCGCAATCACTGCCGACACCGCAAACGTCTCATAGATCTTGCCCGGGATGGTGAGCAGCACATAATAAAACACATCACCAATGCTGTAGCCGCCACTGATGTCGTTGAGTTGACCAATCACAGCAAACAATATATCCAATGACAACAACAAAGACACCGACAGCAGCAACCCCTTGCTGAGGTTGACGAACACATATTTATCCAGCAACAAAGGGAACCTCATGCCGTCGATCCCACAATCCGTCGCGGTCGTGCGCCGTCCAGCCGGCGGATGCGCCACCAGGCAAACAGACCAAACAGGACATACACCCACCACAGACCCAGCCCCAAAGGCAATTGCGCCTGATCCAGCATTGAGCGGCCGATGGTCAACAGATTCACAAAGGCGGTGTAAACCATCAAGCCAACCATCAGATTCACGTACTTGCCCTCACGGTGAGATGTCTTGCTCAGGGCGACAGCCAACACAAACAGCACCAAAACGGAAAACACCGGCACCAGGCGCCAGTGCAATTGCACCCGATCGGCCAGCACATCCGAATGCAGCAATTCAACGCTGGGCCTGGATTGCTCGGTGAGCTCAACCAGACGATCACCCACATCCGGCAGCAGGATGTCGTTGCGTTCAAACTTGACCACACGGTAGGCCCGTCCACCAGGCACCCCTTCATTGCGATAGCCGTTGAACAGGGCCACGTATCGGCGACCGTTTTCTTCAAATTGATAGCCGTATTCGGCGGTCAGGGTGTCGATGCGATCGGGGTGGTTGAGGTTGACAAAAACGTTCTCAACGCGCTTGTTGACGGTGTCGATGTGTCCCACATAGATCACCCCCTCATCGGTGTAAAACGGCTGAAAGCTGCCTTCGGTCAACCCCAGCAATGAAACTTTCTGGTTTGATTGATTGATCAGCTCTGCAGACAGCCGCGCCGCGGCCGGGTTGAGCCACAGGGACAAACCGGTCATCAGCACCGTCAACAACAACGCCAGAGGCAGCAAGGCACGCACGATGCGCGCCGTGGACACGCCGGCGCCGTGCATAATGACGAGTTCCTGATTGCGGTACATTTGACTGAGTGCAAACAGCAGCCCGAGAAAAAAAGCCAGCGGCACCAGCAAAGTCAGCACATCAACAGAACGCAGGGCCAGTTCCATGAACAGCAGTTCAGGCGGCAACAACCCCCGGGCCACGGTCCGCAACGTTGCAGTGAACAATGTGCCCACCATCAACAACAACAGCAGGAACAGCACCACGGCGGTGATTTTAAGGCATTGTTTCTGCAGATAATTGTTCAGCAATTTCATGCTGTTTGGGCGCGAGATGAAATCCGGGACATGTTAAATTAAGACTGGTGAATACACAATTAGTTTATTAAAATGAGCGGTTTTACGGGCGCGATGTCCACACGCACTGCACCTGCCGCACTGCCCCGGCTCGCGCCATCACAAACAACCAGACACGATGACGAAGGAGAACCGCAGTGATTATTTCTTCTACCCCACAATTGCCGACACAGAATGATGCCGAATGCATCGTGCTGGGCTGTTTTTCCGACCGCGCGCAGGTGACGCTGCACGAGCAACTGGACAAAGACCTCAGAAAGCAGCTGACCCAGCGCACAGAACACAAAGACATCACCGGTAAAACAGGTGAATTGACCACACTGTTCAGCAGCGATGACCGCATGGTGCTGGTGGTCGGCCTGGGTGCCAGCGATAAGTACAATGCCAATGTGCTGTACAACGCCAGTCACGCGGCGGCCCGCAAGGCTGCAAAAAGTCGCTGCAATTCGGTGGCGAATTATCTGACCGCGGAGACACACGACGCGGTGAATGCCCAGAGCGCATGCACGCTGGCAGCCCTGGCCATGTCGCACGCCGCCTACCGCTATGAAGACACCAAGAAATACCCGGCTGAGGACAAACACAGCCTGGAATCCGTCCAGGTGTATGTACAGGACGAGGCCTTGAAGATCGAGGTGGACCGTGCCGCAGCCATGGCCGAAGGCATCAATGCCTGCCGTCACCTGGGCAACAACCCGCCGAACATCTGCACCCCGGAATACATGGCTGAATTTGCTGAGAAAGTGGCCGCGGATGCGCCCAACTGCAGCGTCAATATCATGGATCACCGGCAAATGGAGCGCATGAAAATGGGCGCCTTGCTGGCGGTCGGTCAGGGCAGCAACAACAAACCCAAAATGATTGTGCTGGAATACCAAGGCGCCGACAAGGACACCGCACCGTATGCACTGGTGGGCAAAGGCATCACCTTTGACACCGGCGGCATCTCGCTGAAACCCGGCAAAGACATGGACGAAATGAAATACGACATGTGTGGCGCGGCCAGCGTGATTGGCACCTTTGTTGCCATCAGCCGCATGCAATTGCCGATCAACCTGACCGTCATCGTGCCGGCGGTGGAAAACATGCCGGACGGCAAGTCTTATCGCCCGGGCGATGTGGTCACTTCATATTCCGGCAAGACCATCGAAGTGCTCAACACCGACGCCGAAGGCCGCATGATCCTGTGCGACGCCTTGACCTATGCACAGGAATTCAAGCCGCAGGTGTTGATTGATCTGGCCACCCTGACCGGCGCCTGTGTGGTGGCGCTTGGACACGTGGCTTCCGGGGTCATGAGCAAACACCAGAATCTGGCCAACGACCTGCTGGCGGCCGGCCAGCAGATCAACGACAAAGCCTGGCAACTGCCGCTGTGGGATGAATACCAGAAACAGCTGGACAGCCCGTTTGCTGATATGAAAAACATCGGCGGTTTTCCCGCCGGCACCATCACCGCGGGCTGTTTTCTCTCGCGTTTCACCGAGGGCCAGGTGTGGGCACACATTGACATCGCCGGCACCGCCTGGAGAGACAAGAAAGAAGGCGCCACCGGCCGACCCGTGGCCCTGCTGTGCCAATACCTGATCAACCAGATCAATCCGTGACGCCATGCTCGAAAAGTACACCCCCGCAGAAATAGAACAAAAATGGTATCGGCTGTGGGAAGAATCCGGACAGTTCAAGCCCAGCGCTGAAGGCGAGGACGCCTATTGCATCATGATTCCACCGCCGAACGTGACCGGCACATTGCACATGGGCCACGCGTTCCAGGACACCATCATGGACACCCTGATTCGCTACCACCGGATGCGCGGCGACGACACCCTGTGGCAACCGGGCACCGACCACGCCGGCATCGCCACCCAGATGGTGGTGGAAAAGCAACTGTTGCAGGCCGGCACATCGCGCAAGGCGCTGGGGCGCGAAGCCTTCACTGAGAAAGTCTGGCAATGGAAAGAGACCTCAGGCAACCAGATCACCACGCAGATGCGGCGCCTGGGCTGTTCGCCGGACTGGAGCCGGGAACGCTTCACCATGGACCCGGGACTGTCCGCGGCGGTGCTCAAAGTGTTTGTCGAATTGCACGATGAAGGTCTGATCTACCGGGGTCACCGACTGGTCAACTGGGACCCGCAACTGAACACCGCGGTCAGCGACCTCGAGGTCGACTCGGTGGAAGAACAAGGCCACATGTGGCATTTCAATTACCCGCTGGCCGACGCCAGCGGGCAGCCAACCGGCGAGCACCTGACCATCGCCACCACGCGCCCGGAAACCCTGCTGGGCGACACCGCAGTGGCGGTGCACCCGGACGACCCGCGCCACCGGCACTTGATCGGCGGGCAGGTGTTGCTGCCTTTGTGTGGTCGACTGATTCCGGTGATCGGCGATGACCACGCGGACCCGGAGAAAGGCACTGGCTGCGTGAAAATCACACCGGCGCACGATTTCAATGACTATGAAGTGGGCCTGCGTCACGACCTGCCCATGCTGAATGTGCTGAACAAGGACGCGACCATCAACGACAATGCGCCGGAAAAATACCGCGGCATGGACCGCTACGAGGCACGCAAGGCCGTGGTTGAGGACATCCGCGCGCTGGGTTTGCTGGCGGAAGTCAAGCCGCACACCTTGCAGGTGCCGCGCGGCGAACGCTCTGGCACGGTGATTGAACCGCTGCTCACCGAACAATGGTACGTGAAAATCAAACCCTTGGCTGAGCCGGCCATTGCGGCGGTGGAAAACGGCGACATTCGCTTTGTACCGGACAATTGGAAAAACACCTATTACGCGTGGATGCGCGACATCCAGGACTGGTGCATCTCCCGCCAATTGTGGTGGGGGCACCGCATTCCTGCGTGGTACGACGAAACCGGGCAGGTGTATGTCGGCATGGATGAAGCCGACGCGCGCGCGCGCAACGGCCTGGCCGACGAGCTCAAGCTGACCCAGGACGAGGACGTGCTGGACACCTGGTTCAGTGCGGCCCTGTGGCCTTTTGCCACGCTGGGCTGGCCGCAAGACACCCGTGAGTTGCAGAGGTATTATCCGACCAACGTACTGGTCACCGGCTTTGACATCATTTTCTTCTGGGTCGCACGGATGATCATGATGGGCTTGAAATTCACCGGCAAGGTGCCGTTCCATGAAGTGTACATTCACGGTCTGGTGCGCGATTCCAGCGGCCAGAAGATGTCCAAATCCAAAGGCAATGTGCTGGACCCGATCGACTTGATTGACGGCGTTGAACTGGACGAGCTGGTGCGCAAACGCACCGCCGGACTGATGCAGCCGCGCATGGCTGAAGCCATCGCCGAGGCCACCCGCAAGGAATTTCCCGACGGCATTCAGGCGCACGGTTGCGACGCGCTGCGCTTCACCTTTGCTTCGCTGGCCAGCACCGGCCGCGACATCAATTTCGATCTGGGCCGGATCGAAGGCCACCGCAATTTCTGCAACAAGATTTTCAACGCTTCGCGTTTTGTGCTGATGAACACCGAGGGGTTCACCGCCGAATCCACTGAACCGGCGCCGCAAAGCCTGGCCGAACGCTGGATTCTTTCGCGTCTGCAACACGCCATTGAAGCCTGCCACAAACACATTCAGGCCTACCGACTGGATCTGGCGGCGCACAGCGTGTACGAATTCATCTGGAATGAGTATTGCGACTGGTTCATCGAGATGAGCAAACCCTTGATGAAACAGGCCGACAACACCTCCGTGCGCCACACCTTGTTGTCGGTGCTGGAAATCGCGATGCGCTTGCTGCATCCACTGATGCCGTTCATCACCGAAGAAATCTGGCAGGCGTTGCGCACACGGCTGTCGCTGCCGCAGGCGTATCTGATGAATCAGCCGTATCCGACGGTGCAGACACAGCGCGTGGACGAAGACGTGGAACAGGCCTTTGAATGGATCCGCTCTGTGATTCTGGCGGTGCGACAGATTCGCAGCGACATGAACATCGCCCCGGGCAAAGCTCTGCCGGTGTTGCTGGCCCAATGCCCAGCACAGGCTCAGGATTACCTGAATGCCAACCGTGACCTGATTGAATTCATCGGCAAAATCGAATCTATTCAAGTGCTGAGCGCGTCGGATGAGGAACCACCCGCCTCGGCGGCGCTGGTGGGCGGCATGAAAGTGTTGATCCCACTGGCGGGTCTGATTGATCAGAATGAAGAGAAAAAGCGCATTGGCAAGTTGATCGCGCAATGCGAGAACGAAATCAGCCGCTCGCGCGGCAAACTCAACAACGCGCAGTTCGTCGCCAAGGCGCCGACGGCGCTGGTCGACAAAGAACGTGAGAAACTGGCCACGCATGAGGCCGAACTGGCCGATTTGCAACAACAACTGGAGAAACTGGACGCGCTTGGATGAACAGGCGCACCGGGTGATCCATCAACACCACCGGGGGTCAACCATGAAGCATCAATCCGCACGCGCCGCTGCACTTCTCTGGGCCCAGTTGTGCTGCCTGCCTCCTGCAATGGCCGCCTGCAATGACGCCAGGCCACACCCGGACGCTTTTTATCCTGTGGCGGTGCTGCACACATCACTGGGCGTCATCGAAATCGAGCTGGATCGGGATCGGGCGCCCATCGCCAGTGACAATTTCCTGCGCCTGGTGGACGCCGGTGTTTACGGCGAGAATCTGTTTCACCGCGTGATCAAAGACTTTGTGGTTCAAACCGGCGGCTTCAAATCCGACCTCAGCGCAGTGGCCGACTGCGGTCAGATCTTCAACGAATCCGGCAACGGCCTGCGCAACGTTCGCGGCGCGGTGGCGATGGCGCGTTACAGCGATCCACATTCGGCGCAGAGCGGATTTTACATCAACGTTGCTGACAACCCGTCGCTTGACCCCAACCCAAAGAATTGGGGGTATACTGTGTTTGGGCAAGTGATCACCGGCATGGATGTGGTGGATCGCATCGCCGAGGCCGCCACGGGGTATCATCAAACGCTGGACGCCAAGGATGTGCCCTTAGAACCCATTGTGTTGCATTCCGTAAAGGTAAAAAATGACTGAAGACATCATCCAATTTGAACGAACCGCAAGCGGCTGCTCCATTCAGGTGCGCGGCGAAATTGATTTATCCAACTCCCAGCAACTGCGCAAAACCATTCTCGGCGCCCTGAGAGCCGACCCGGCCGTGAAGGTGGTCCTTAAAGAAGTCACCTACATCGATTCTTCCGGCATCGCCGCGCTGGTGGAAGGCCTGCAATACGCCAACAGCCAAAACAAACGATTCACCCTGTCAGACCCCAGCGAACACGTGCGTTCGATTCTGGAACTGGCGCGACTGGACACGGTGTTTGAAATTGAGCCATAAGATCGCCCAACAGATTGAGCACCTCGGTCAACGCATGGTGCAAAGCGTAGAACGGGTCGGTTTCGCGATGCGCTTGCTGTGGGACAGCCTGTACTGGCTGGTGGTCGGGCGACGTTACAAGCAGCGCGTGCGGCTGGCGCAGGTGGCGGAACAGGTGCGGGTGAACGGCTTCGACGCATTGCCCATCGTGCTTGCCCTGTCCCTGGTGGTGGGCATGATGCTGTCCATTCAGCTGCTCTACGCCCTGTCGGATTTTGGCGCGGAATCCCAGGTGCTGGTGGCCATCGCCAAGTCCGTCACGCGCGAATTCTCGCCCCTGATCACCGGCATCATTGTGGCCGGTCGCTCCGGCGCGGCCATCGCCGCGCGCATCGGCTCTCAGGTGATCTCGCAAGAAGTCGATGCTTTGCGTGTCATGGGCATCGTGCCTGTGCGTTTTCTGGTCATCCCGCCGCTGATTGGACTGGTGATTTCCATGCCTCTGTTGATCATCTGCGCGGACATCATGGCGATCTTGGGCGGCGCGTTTTTCAGCGTCGGCTCATTGGACATGAGCATTGCCGCCTACATGAAAGAATCGCTGGACGTGTTGATCGTCAGCGATGTGATGCAGGGTTTGATTAAAAGTGTGGTCTTTGGCATAATCATCGTGCTGGTCGGGGCCACCACTGGATTCAACGTGTCCGGCGGTGCAGAAGGGGTGGGCAAAGCAACCACCAAAGCCGTGGTCTACGCCATTTCATACATCGTCCTGGCAGACATGATTGCCAGTTACTTTTTGACGCAACAATAATCGCCAGCGACAGGGAAACACATTGCCAGCCAAACCAGACAACAGCCAGACGCCGGTGGTTTCAGTCGAAAACCTGGTCACCCACTACGGACGACGCAAAATTCTGGACGGTTTCAATATGACCGTCAATGAAGGCGAAATCCGCGTCATCATGGGCGGTTCCGGTTCTGGCAAAAGCACCTTGTTGTGGCACATCCTGGGATTGCTGGTGCCGACTTCAGGCTCCATCCAGGTGCTGGGCACCGACATCAACGCGGTGCCGTTTCTTGAAAAACTTGAACTGTTGCAGAAAATCGGCGTGTCTTTCCAGAGTGGCGCGCTGTTTTCCTCCATGTCCGTGGGCGACAACGTGGCCCTTCCGCTGCGCGAATTCACCGATCTGGATGAAAACACCATCCGCATCATTTCGCGCATGAAACTTGAACTGGTCAACCTCGGCGGCTTTCACAAGTTGATGCCATCTCAATTGTCCGGCGGCATGGTCAAACGTGCGGCGCTGGCACGGGCCATCGTCATGGACCCCCGGCTGATCGTGTTCGATGAGCCGTCGGCGGGACTGGACCCGGTGATCGCCGCTGAACTGGATGAATTGATCATGGATCTGCGCGACAAAATGGGCATGAGCATGCTGATCGTGACCCACGAACTGGAAAGCGCAATAAAAATCGCTGACAGCGTCACCATTTTGCATAAAGGACAGAACCACCTGACCGGCAGCATCGATGAAATCCGGCGCTCCGACAGCCATGTGGTCAAAGACCTGCTGGAACGCCGGGCACGACACGAAATGCTCGACCCCCAGGAATACCTGAACCGTCTCACACAGGAAAACTACACCATCACATGAAACGCGCCGTTAACAACTATTTTCTGGTCGGGCTGTTCACCATTGTGGTCACCGTCCTGACCATTTACCTGCTGGCTCAAATGACCGGTCGCAACACCGATGCCGATAACTACTACAGCCGTTACACCAACGTCACCGGCCTGGGCTACGGCACACCGGTGTACTACGAGGGCTATCGCATCGGACAAATTGAAAGCATTGAACCGCAATTTGAAAAGCAAAATCTCAGTTTCAAAGTGACTTTTTCCATCATGCACAACTGGAAAATTCCGGTCGACAGTCAGGCGCAGATTCAATCCTCCGGACTGTTGTCTGACATGTCCATCAACATCAACGCCGGCCAGGCCGACGACTACCACAAACCGGGCGATGAGATCCTTGGTTTGCCGCCGTCTGATCTGATGGCGCAATTGGGCAAAGTGTCCGAAGATTTGAACGCGCTGTCGGAGGAGAAAATCAAGCCGCTGATAGATTTAATTTATGAACGGGTTGACCGCCTCACCGCGCAACTGGACCAACAGCTGCCGGCGCTGCTGGACAACGCCAACCAGCTGACTGAAGACATGCAGGACTTTGTGCAGACCGCCAGCCAGTTGGTGGGCCCGGAAAACCAGGCACAGATTCAACGCCTGCTGGACAACGCCGCGCGCTTCAGCGATGATTTGCGCGGCACATTGAAACAGGCCGATGCCGGCATATTGGCCGCCCAGGAACTGCTCACCGAAGCCAAACAAATGATCAATCCCGAGGATTCGAAACTGGCATCCATTATGGAATCTGCCGCGCTAAGCGTCAACAATCTGGCCATCAAACTAGAAGTGATCGGCAATGAACTGGAAAGCGCCAGCATGAACCTCAATGAGGCCACCAACGAGATCCGCAAAGACCCCTCAAGTCTGATTTTTTCTCGCAACGGCAAAGTCGTGGACGACGAATTATGAACACCCTGCGCTTGACAATGCACGCCGCTCTGCTGCTCACGCTGCTGGCTGGTTGCGCCGCGAAAGAAGACAAAACACGCCTGTATTATCGCCTGGGCGAAACGGCCTACCCGAAAGCCGAACACCGCCAATCTTTGCCGCTTTACATTGAACGCGCGCAGGCCGCCGGCATTCTGGGCAACCGGCCCTTTGTCGCCACCGGCCAGGACGGCGCGCTGAGACAGCTGAACCGGCACTTCTGGCTGGACTCACCAAAAAAACTGTTGCAGCAGTATTTGCAAGACTGGGCCCGACAAAGCGGCCTGTGGCCTGAAGTGCTGGCGCAACCGGAGGCGCGGGCACACCAGCGGTTGAAAGTTGAGTTGTTGCGCTTTGAGAAAAACGCCGACCGCGCAGAAGTGGCCATTCAGTTCACCTTGCTGGATGCCAATCACGCGGTGATGTTCAATCAAACGTTCAGCGACACGCAGCCCATCCAGGGTCAAACATACGCCGAATTTGTCGCCGCCATTTCCAAAGCCCTGCATCAAACCGTGCTGCAATTCCAACAGCAGATGCCCTGATGCATTTGAAACCCGACACACTCTCTGCATTGGGATTGCACCACTGGCAACTCAAAAGCCGCCGTGCAGAGCACCGTCAGAACACCGCTGCACACAGCCAGGTCTTCGCGCTGGATGCCGCAGAGCAATCCCTGTTAATCAATTTGTTGAATGCCATCGGCGAAGACTACGATCCGGCCGCCGTGCACTGCAGCGACGCCGGCCATCTGCGCTATCTGCTGCCCAACTGTGCATTGGAATTTGCTGGGGTTGACATGGCCGACACTGAAAATGTGATTTATTTATCCAGGCTCGAAGACATGCTCAAAGACGCCTCGTTGAAGCGGCCGGTGTGGAACAAACTTAAAAGACTGAAGTGATGTTCAAATGGTTTGCATGAACAGGCGCAAACCGTCCACCATCATTTGCACCGCGATCGCCACCAACACCATGCCCATCAACCGTTCGATGGCAATCATGCCCTTTTTACCCAGATACCGCTGCAACGCGGTGGCTGAGTACAACACCAGCGATGACAGAAACCAGGCGATCAACAGCGACACGGTGAGCACCTGCATCTGATCCGGGTGACGGCTGACCAGAAGAATCAACGTGGCCATGATGGAGGGCCCGGCAAACAAAGGGATGGCCAGGGGCACCAGCAGGGGTTCGCTTTCGAGTTCTTCATCGCCGTATTGCTTGCTGGCCGGGAAGATCATGCGCAGCGCAATGATGAACAAGATGATGGCACCGGCAATGGAAATCGACACCGGCTCCAGTTGCAGCGCGTTCATGATCTGTCGACCAAAAAACAAAAACGCCAACAACACCAGCAAGGCCAGTATCAATTCACGGGTCAACACCCGGTAGCGGTTTTCACATTTCTCCAAGTGCGCCAAAAAAATCGGCACGTTCCCCAACGGGTCAAGTATCAGAAAGAACAAAATGGTGGTCGACAAAACATCCATGCGATGCATTCACCTTTATTTTAGAACGGCCAGAAATCCTTCCAGGAAATCAGACTGGTGCTCAAATCCAGTTTACCGTTGCGCAGATACGGGTGTTCAGGGTAATTGCTCTGCAACAGGGTGCGGGTTTGTTGCGCCAGATCGGCGTCGTCGATCATTTCATAGGAAGCAATCATCAGCGCCAGAGCGTCCGGCACCGCCGGTGTGTTGTTGAAAGATTCAATGACAAATTTGGCACGATTCAGTGCCGCCACGGGCGCACCACGTCGCAGATAATACTTGCCCACATTCAATTCAAAATAGGCCAACTGATTCTTCAGATAGATCATTCGCTGGCGTGCGTCCGGCGCGTACGGGCTGTCGGGATAGCGTTCAATGAAATTCTTGAACGCCAGGAACGCGTTTTTAACGTTTTCCTGATTGCGGTCGGCCATCTGGTCGGGGCGCAGTTTTTGAATCAGGCCGCGGTCGGATTCAAAATAGATCAAACCCTTTAAATAATAGGCGTAGTCCAGATTTTCATGCGCAGGGTAGTTGCGGATGAAGCGTTCAACCGTGGTGACCGCCTCTTCCATCTTGTAGCTTTTGTATTGCGCGTAAGCCAATTCGATGGTGCCCTGTTCGGTGTAGTGGCCAAACGGGTAGTGACTGCGAAGTTTTTTATAGCGATCCACCGCCAGTGACCACGCTTCGGCGTCCAACACGCGCTTGGCGTCCTTGTACATTTCCAATGCGCTTTGACGGGTGACCTCAACTTCCTTGATTTCATCCTTCTTGCCACACCCGGCGAGCATCAGCGCCAGGACCGTCAGCATAAATACTTTATTCTTCATTCAGTAATCTCAAGTTCGTGTAAAATTGGGCGATGGTCGAAGAAAACCTGCATCAAATCAAAGAGAAATGGCGCGTGGACAGCGAGGCCATCGGCACACGGATAGACCAGTATCTGTGTTCAAAGTTTCCCGAGTATTCCCGTGCGGCCATACAACAATGGATCCGGGATGGCTTGATTAAACTCAACGGCAATGATACCAAATGCAAAACCGTTTTGAAAGGATTTGAATGGATCGAAGCGGATGTCCAACTGCAAGTCAAAACAGCCGATCAACCCCAGAGCATGCCGCTTGATATCCGACACCAGGATGAGCACCTGATCGTGCTCAACAAACCGGCCGGTCTCACTGTGCACCCGGGCAGCGGACAGCCGGATGGCACCTTGCTCAACGGCTTGCTGGCGCTGGACGATGCGCAAAGTCAATTGCACCGCGCCGGCATCGTACATCGGCTCGACAAGGACACCTCCGGACTGATGCTGGTGGCGCGCACCGTGCAGATGCAAAACCGGCTGATTGAAATGATCAAACAACGCGCAGTGAAGCGCCAGTACCTGGCCATCGTCAAAGGCGTTACACCGCCGGCCGGCTGCATCGATCGACCGATCGGACGCCACCCGACCCAACGCGTGCGCATGGCCGTACACCCGCAAGGCAAACATGCCGTGACACACTTCACCCGCCGCCAGCACACCCGCCATTTCAGCCTGTTGCAGGTGCAGCTGGAAACCGGCCGAACACACCAGATCCGTGTGCACATGCACGCCCTTGGGCACACCCTGGTTGGCGATCCGCTGTACGGCAATCCGCAACGCGTGGACGCCGGTGTGGACGAAGAACTGAAACACATTGTGCGCAGCTTTCCCCGACAGGCGCTGCATGCCGAACTGTTGGCCCTGACCCACCCAGTGACGGGGAAAGCACTGGAATTTCGCTGCGACTGGCCCGAGGACATGCAGGATTTATATGAGGACATGCTGTTTCTTGACGGCGATGAAGCGGATGACGGCGAGATGGAAGTTGAATATTGTTAAATTTCCGTTGACCCGTTCAAGCGGATCAAAAATCCATTTTAATTTGTGATTGTGCTCACAGTTTCCCTACGATGAATACCCTAACATGCATCATGTACGGTTTACTGGTCAATCAAGACACATCGTATTTGTGGATTTGCTCCCTCTACCACAAACCACTTGGTTGACCAGTTTTATTCAACGATGATACCCTTCTGTGATTGCGTTGAGACCGCCCATGTTCAAGCCTGATTGGAATGTCCCTCAAAATATACGTGTTCTTCAAACCACCAGACAGTTCCAATCAGGTGCTTCATTCGACCTGAGTCCGCGCGCCGAAAAACCTCAACCCATCGCTGAGATGGTGCGTGCATTTGCACTGCCCCACACCCCGCATTTCATGCAGCAGGTGCATGGCAACGCGGTGAAGGCGTTGACACAGCCCCCCGAAGCCCATGATTTCGCCCGCGCCGATGCGCTGTTTACACAGCACAGTGGCATCGTGTGCGGCGTGCTGAGTGCGGACTGTCTGCCTGTGCTGTTGACACGCCTGGACGGCGCTTGTGTGGCGGCGGTGCACTGCGGCTGGCGCGGATTGCTGGCCGGCGTGTTGCGCCATTGCCTGCAGCAATTGCCCGGTGAAGGCGCGCAATACAGCGCCTGGCTGGGGCCCTGCATTGGCGCTTCGGTGTACCAGGTGGGCAACGATCTGCGCGACCGGTTTGTCTCGGCCGATGCCGCATTGCGTGACTGTTTCAGAACCGATGCGCAATCGGTTGCACACTGCTTTGCCGACCTGCAAGGCATAGCCCGCCTGCAATTGCAGCAGTCTGGCCTCAATGAAATATCGGCGTCGCCGGATTGCACATACAGCCAGCCCGAGACGTACCATTCTCACCGCCGCGATGGCGCGGTGGAGCGCATGGCAAGTCTGATCTGGCGTGTGGACTGAGTTGTGCTCCAGTGGACACGTGTGCGACCAAAGCACAGGCAGGATCAATCGAATCTCTCACGGCCTGATCACACTTGACCGCAGCAGCCCGTTGAGGCCTCGAATACAATAAGACTCAATTTGCGAAACTTGCCAGAGATCGCCGGGTTATATTTGCAGCGTTTTGGGCTTCATTTGTTGTGCCAGCAGCTCAAAATCCCGCACACGGGTGCTGCCCTTGCGCCACACCAGCCCGATGTCACGGTAGCTGTCCGGACCCATGTCAGATATGCGCAATTCAGGCCGCTGCAACAAAGGCGAGGCGAGCGCCATCTCCGGCATGAAAGACACACCGGTGGCGTTCAGCACCATCTCCACCAGGGTCAACAAACTGCTGGCCGAAACTTTGCTGACTTTGTCGATGTTTTTAATGTGACAGGCGCTCAAGGTGTGATCCCGCAAACAATGGCCATCTTCCAGCAACAGAATGCTTTCGTCCTTCATTTTGTCGATGTCGAATGATTCAGATTGAATGAACAGGTCGCTGTGACGATGCGAAATCAATTTGAAATGATCGCGGTACAGTTGTTTGTATTCAACCCCGCGCAACTCAAAAGGCAATGCAATCAGAATCACATCCAATTCACCGCTCATCAGGGTTTCATAAATTTCACGCGTCATGCCTTCATGAATTTCAAGCTCAAGTTTCGCAAATGACTGCTTGATTGCAGGCACAAAAGTCGGCAGCACAAACGGGGCGATGGTCGGAATAATGCCCAGAGCCAGATGCCCGGTCAGCGGTTCCATGCTGCCATGGGCAATGTCGACCATTTTTGTCATCTCCAGCATCACAGCGCGCGCCTGTTGATACACGTCGCGACCAAGATTGGTGATGGTGACCTGCTTGTTGGTGCGGTCGACCAGTTGCCCTCCCAGCGAATTCTCCAGTTCTTTGATCGCCACGGAAAACGCCGATTGGGAAACGTAGCTGTGTTCCGCGGCTTTGCCGAAGTGATTGAATTCAACCAGTGCAATGAAATATCGCAGCTGCTTTATGGTGGGAAAGTGGGTCATCCGCTGTTCTGTAAAATGAATTGTTTATTATATATTAATCTATTTTACAGTGACAACCATCGATACATGCGGGCGGGTTTTTACGGAATTGCGAGCGTCTTTACTGCCAGTCATGGCTGGCTTCCGCCGCCGAGCGAACCTCCCTGAATTGGGACAGATTGCGCGGATTTTCACGCAAGGGTTGAGCGTCCAGGCTGACCCAGGCGTGCGCACTGAAACGCCCCTGTTCACGCATCACACCCATGTGGTGCTGCGCATTTAAACCTTGCGCACGCAGGCGTTGAAACAAAGCCAGTGAGCGCGCCAGACAACGCACTCGGGGTGCGGTGCGGGCGGCCCAGAAATAACTGCGCGCCAGCACATGCGGCGGGGCTTTGGGCAGACTGAAAGGCATGTCGATGGCTTTCAACTGCAACACATCGCGTTCGCGCAATTGGCTCTGCACCCAGCGACAGTGTCTGCGTGCACCGGGCAACAGCCTCAGAATCGACCACCATTCACGCAACATCCAGCCAACCCGAGATCCGTTCGATTGCTCCGGCATTGCGTGGATAATCCAAAGCAAACAGCCGGCTTTTTTGCACCAATGCACCACAGGCTGCGAGGTGACGGCGCAGATCGTTCGCCGCGTACAGGCGCGAAGCCACCGAATGACCCAACAATGCGCGCACGCCCAAGTGCGTGTCCACAGCGCGTACGGCGAATTGATTGGCCTCACGCATGAACACCAGATCCACTGGCGAGTCGCTGGGCACCGACTGACGAATCGGCGTTTCCAATTTCAATTGCGGGAAATCACTGAACACCTGCAGGCCGCGGTCACTGACGCACCACGGCACGATGTCATCGGCCAGACGCGTTGCCGTGCCGGCCGCATCCAGTGCCCTCGCCAGGGTCGACTTGCCCACACCCGAAGGCCCCAGAAACAACACCACACGTGCACCGGTTGTAATCGCCGATGCGTGCATCGCGTAGACCCGGTTCAACACCAGATTGAGCAACAACACCGGACCATACAACAAGGTTTCTTCATGAATTTCTGTGGCCCTTTGCCGCGCGTGAATGGTGTTGGCTGAAACGCGGTAGTCGGCCGTGTCGGTTTGTAGCCGATAACAGCCCTCTGCATGGCTGACGCGCAGCCGGAGTTCTGTAGAGGCGATGCAGGCCAATCCGTCATATACGGGATCGAACGGGCCGTTGGGCTGCGGCGCTTGCGCGTTCATGCGGGTGTGCGCCGGCTGCGCCTGCACGGCGTGTAGAACATGCGCCGACGGCCAGGATCCGCGGTAAACGGCACCGCAAATCTGTACATGGTGATTTATTTTGGAAGCGCGATGGTCCTGAATCAGATCACGCGGCGGTGCATCAGAATGGCAGTTCAGCGCCGGCATTTCCGCTGTCGCCCACCCCGGGTGATCCACCCATGGTGACATCGCGGATGTCCCCCAGCGATTTCACCTGCGGTTTACGGTAGGCTTTCTTGTCCTGTTGTGTGGTGGTCTTCTGACCATTTGTCCGGTCTTTTTTCATCATGATTTTTTGTCCCAAGCCCCTGCCATCAGATATTCACATATTAACCCGATTTCAATGATTTTTCTACAATTTCATAGACGTGTGGTGACAATTCATCGCTGTCCATGATGCGCTCGAGTTGAGCCTTGATCAATGCCTGGTGACTGGCTTTGAAGCGTTCCCAATCATTGAAAATACTCACCATGCGCGCCGCAATTTGTGGATTGATGCGATCCAGCTTCAACACCTGGCTGGCTAAAAACTCGTAGCCTTTGCCATCCGCGCGATGAAATTGCACCAGATTGGCGGCACAAAATGCGCCGATCAATGAGCGCACGTCGTTGGGGTTTTTGATCTGGAACACTTCGCCTGTATTGACCAGTTCAATCACGCGTTTAAGCGTGTCATCGGCTGGCACGGTCGCCTGAATGGCCAGCCAGCGGTTCACCATCAAAGGCTTGCCAGACCAACGCGTGTAAAAAGCATCCAGATGTGCGCGGTGGTTTTCCACGCGGTGGTGCACCAGCAGCGTCAGCGCCGCATTCAGGTCTGTGAAATTGTTGGCACTGAGCAAGGCCTGTTCACACAGCGCATGCATTTGCGCATCCCCAGTCTCCATCAAATAAGTCAAACACACGTGCTGCAATCGCCGCTTGGCGATGTCTTCACTGACCACACGGTACTCGTCGGGGCAATGGTTCTGGTGATACACCGACAACAACTCGACCTGCAACTCCTGTGCAATCACCCCCATCAGCCATGTCCGTGCGTCATGCAACGCCTGCACATCCACGTCGCGCATTTGATTGATCATGGATTTCAGTGAAGGCAAAGTCAGTGTTTCTGCGATCAGCGCCGGATCAACCGCGTCGCTGACCAGGGTGCTGCGAAAAGCCGCCAGTAAAGCTTTGGGACAACTGTATGGCCGATTTTCCAGCAGCGCCTGATATTTGTCCATCAGGACCTTGCGTTGCATGCGCTGAGACGCGTCCCAGCGATTGAATGGGTCGCGATCGTGGGCCATTAAGAACGCCAAATTTTCATCGCGAATGTCTTGCTCCACCATCACCGGCGCAGAAAAACCCTGAAACAGAGAACTGACCGGCGCATCGGGCATGTCTTCAAACCTCAGTGTCTGCTGCGCTTCGGTCAACACCACCACCTGTTGTGTGTTGCCGGCTGAATCCAGCGGCAGGGGTTCACCCGATGCGCCATACAATGACAACTTGATGGGAATACACATGGGACGCCAGGGTTCAACGCCCTGGTGATTGGGCGGCGCCGATTGGGTCAAGGTCAGGGCGAAAACGCCCGCCTCGGGGTCGTGCTGTTCCTCCACCTGAATCCTGGGTGTGCCGTTTTGTGAATACCACAATTCGAACTGCGACAAATCAACGCGGTTGGCATCGGCCATGGCGCGGCGGAAATCATCGCAGCTGACCGCCTGCCCATCGTGCCGTTGAAAATACAGTCGCATGCCTTTTTGGAATCCTTCTTCTCCAAGCAATGTGTGGTACATGCGCACCACTTCGGCACCCTTTTCATACACAGTGAGGGTGTAAAAATTATTGATTTCTATGTACGACTCCGGGCGCACTGAATGCGACATTGGACCGGCGTCTTCGGCAAATTGCAAAGTGCGCAAAGTGCGCACATCGTCGATGCGTTTAATTGCACGGGAATGCAGATCGGCGGTGAATTCCTGATCGCGGAACACCGTCAGGCCTTCTTTCAGGCTGAGCTGAAACCAGTCTCGACAGGTCACCCGGTTGCCGGTCCAGTTGTGAAAATACTCGTGACCGATGACCGCTTCCACGTTGATGAAATCCTGGTCTGTGGCGGTGTCCTTGTCGGCCAGTATGTACTTGCTGTTGAAAATATTAAGCCCTTTGTTTTCCATCGCCCCCATGTTGAAGTCATTGGTGGCCACAATGTTGTACAGATCCAGGTCATACACCAGCCCAAAACGTTGTTCATCCCAATGCATGGCGCGCTTCAGCGCCTGCATGGCAAAATCGCACTGAGCGAGGTTGTCGGCTTCACTGTAAATGCGCAATGTGACATCGCGCCCGTCGCGTGTGCGAAAGAGATCTTCCACATGACCCAATTGACCAGCCACAAGAGCAAACAGGTAGGCCGGTTTGGGGTGCGGATCGCTCCATTTGGCGTAATGTCGGTTGCCGTCGAGATCGCCACTGGACACGCGGTTGCCGTTTGACAGCAACACAGGAAAACGCGTTTTATCGGCGATGATGGTGACATCGAACAGGGCCAGTACATCGGGTCGGTCAGGATAATAGGTGATTTTGCGGAAACCCTCCGCTTCACACTGGGTCAAATAAAACTCACCCGATCTGTACAGGCCTTCTAGCTCGGTGTTGCTGTCCGGGTCTATGATGTTTTCAATCGACAGCACGCCGCGCTCCGGCAGGCGATGCAATTTCAATCCCTCGGCACTCAGCGTGTAATCCTGTTCATCCACCGCCTGTCCATCCAGGTGCACACCGACCAATTCGAGTTTTTCACCGTGCAAAAACAGTGCATTTGAGTCTTGTTCTGGATTGCTGACAAAATGCAATTGTGCTTTGACCACGGTGCGGCCCGGTTCGAGAACAAACGCCAAATTGATGTGCTCTATGAAATGCGAAGGTGCGGTGTAATCTTTGCGATAGCGGACGCTTTGGCTGCTGGTTTTCATGTGTTCATGGGTCAATTTGCAATCAACCGAATATTATAACAGGACAATCCATTGGGTTATACGTCTGCGCCGCTTGAAAATTGCAAATTTATCCGCATTGTTCATGCGCTATTCAGAAAAATTTCGTAGACTGTATGCACTCAATTGCACGAACGCGTTTACCCGGAGGTTATTATGAAAGTATATGCACTGACTTTGTTGCTGATCCTGGCTCCGGCCTTGCAGGCCAATCCATTTGCCAAGGCATCCGAAGAACACGGGGTGTTGATCCTGACGCCCAACAAGCCGCTGTCCAAGCTGTTTCCTGTTAAACTCAAGGCGATTGACGGCGAACAGGTGATTCAACGCAAGGATGCGATCTGGCTGAAGCCGGGCAACCATCGGCTTTCTTTGTCACCACAAATAGACTATCAGGTGTTCGGCAACGGCGCCTTGCTGTCAAGCAAATTACGCAACCGCAATTTGCCTGGAGACATTGAAATCGAAGTGCAGGCGGACACCGTGTATTATCTCGCATTCGATGCAAGCGATGCCGATCTGGACAACTGGAAAACCATCGTTTGGAAAACCGAAAACCGCTGAACCAGGCGCCATCGGCCTGAAGCCCAGGTCTCAGGCCGATGCAGCCCGCCGTTTCATCATCCGCCCCATCAACAAGCCGAATTCGAACAACAGCCACATCGGCAGAGCCAGTAAGGTTTGTGAAGCCGGATCGGGCGGCGTCAACAACATCCCGACCACAAACAGGCCAATCACCACATAGGGCCTGGCATCCGCAAGTTTTTCTGCGGTGGTGACGCCCAGAATAATCAGGATGATCACGGCGATGGGAATCTCAAAAGCCAGGCCAAAAGCAAAAAACAAACGGATCACCACATCCAGATAGGAATTGATGTCTGGCATGTAGGTCACCCCTGCCGGTGCAATGCCTGGAAGAAATTTAAACAGAATGGGAAATATCACGAAATAGGCAAATACGCAACCGAGGTAGAATAAAAACACGCTGGAGATCAACAATGGCGTGGCAATGCGCTTTTCGTGTTTATACAGACCTGGCGCCACGAAGGCCCACAGTTGATACAGGATCACCGGCATGCCCAAAATGACGGCCAGAACGATGACCATTTTGAATGGCGTGAGAAACGGCGACAACACGCCGGTTGCAATCATTGCAGTGCCATCGCTGAGGTTGTCAAGCACCGGTTGCGCGATCAGCGTGTAAATCTTGCCTGCGAATGGAAACATGACGGCAATCAACACCAGAACCGTCACCACCGCGCGCACCAGCCGTGCGCGCAATTCCACCAGGTGATCAACAAAACTCTGGTCCTGATCAGTCATCCCGCGGCTTGGCCTCTTCGCCAATGGTTTGACCGGTCAAGCGGTCTACTTCATTCAATTGCTCACGCACCGACTCAACGTCTTCCAGTGGCGTGTTTTTTTTCAGTTTTTGTTTAAGCTCTTCGGCCTCAAGCTCGCGTTCGACCTCATTGCGCAGGTCATTGAATGAACGCCGCGCCTTGCGCAGGTACAAACCGATTTTCTTGGCCACGCCTGGCAACCGTTCTGGCCCCACAACCAGCAACATCACCACGAACACCAGCAGTAATTCTGCAAAACCGACATCAAACATGACGCGTGTCCGCTGCGCTTATTTTTTCTTGCTGTCTTTACTGTGCGCCTCTTTCAAGGAAGAGGTGGCTTCTGTCTCGTCCTCAAGTTGCTGTTTTTCTGCCTCTTCTTCGTCGGACAAGCCTTTTTTGAATCCTTTGATGGCCCCGCCCAGATCGCTGCCCATGTTTTTAAGTTTCTTGGTGCCAAACACCATGGCCACTATGACCAGAATGATCAATAATTGCCACATGCTGATTCCGCCCATGTCTTGTCTCCGGGTGATTGATGGTTAAACAGGTATTATAACTATTTTTGCCGACGGCTACGGTGGAATTGTGTTAACCGACAAACAATCGACGTCTGTGGCGGTGCAACAACATCAGCATCAAAACACCGAGAAGCGCCAATGAAACGGGGTTCAATGTGGGAATCGACAGCGGCTGGGGGACGCCAGTCGTGCCGCAGCCGCCCGGCGGTGCAATGGCAAGACTTTCAAGGCCCACCAGCGATTCCGAGACCAATTGTGCAATGCCTGTGTTCAGACTGACTGTGAAGATTCGACTGGGCGGCGGATTCAAGGGATCCACTTCACGCAAATCCATGACCATCCACAACTGGCCATTGGCATCGAAAGACAGACCGGTGTCGGCTTCGGTGAAATCGATTTGACCTCCTCCCAGTCCACCCAGCTTACCGATTGCTGTTGTTGAGGCATTCTGTGGATTGATTTGGTACAGCGTGTTTTCAGACAGATCGACCGAATACAGTGAATCACCCCAGGCAGCCAGGGCGGTGAATTGCTGACCGGTTGAACCGATCGGCGTGGCCAGACCTGAAGTTGTGTTCACGCGGTACAGCTGTTCGGTGAATTTGGCCACCAGATACAACTGTTCGTCGCAGGCAAAGGTCATGCCAAAGTTTTGCGGACTGGTCGGCAAACCCAGATTTTGATCCCCGCCACTGACCGAGAACGCGGTCTCCGCCTCTGGCAACAAGCGAATCAGTGTTTTGGTGGCGTCATCGGCGCCATACAATTTGCCATCCGGCGCCAGGGCCAGCCCTTCAATGTCACTGTAAGACAGCGAGAGCGAACCGCGCGATGTGAATTCGCCTGTGGCCAGGTCGATTTCCACAAGGTGGTCTTCAAAATCAGTGAAATTATCGGATGCAACAGAGTAAGCCATGGGCCCGGCAGTCGCCTGGCCAGCAATTAAATACATCGCAAGGATTGTAATTGCACGCATGGACATTAGATCTATTTATTATTATTTGCTTCCGATAATAGCAAAGATACCAGCATTCCACAACGATTTATTTGGCCTCCTATACACACCCACTCGACGCATTCACACACCGTTCTGACGGGTCACATCAGTTGATTGCACACGTACTCGGCGTACGCTTCAATGGATTGAGCGTTTTGCAGATCGCCGTGCAGGGTTCTGGCCATGTGCAAATACCCCACATACACAGAATAAGCCAACAAGGCCTGATGCCGGGCCGCGGATTCATCAAAACCAATGTCGATGTAGGATTGTTTCAATAAAGTCAGACGATCCACTGTGACCGCTTTAAGTACCCTCGCCACATCCGGGTGCTGGCGATCGGCGAGTAAAGTCGAATAAATCTGATGCGAGGGCCACGGTTCAGCGCTCAGCTTGAACCACGCTTTGAGGCGTTCAGTTGGGTCCTTGATGTGCAAAATGCGCTCACGAATGATCGCCCGGTCGCCTTCTCGCCAGCGCCGCAGAGCGGCATTGATCAAGTCCATGCGGTTGTTGAAATGCCAGTAAAAACTGCCTTTCGTGACACCCAGCTTGCGCGCCAAGGGTTCAATGGCCACCGCACCTACGCCTTCATGGGCGATCACATGCAATGTGGCACGCTCCCAGTCGGCCGGATTCAGTGACTTCTTTTTTGCGCTGTTTTTCATGGTTTCATTTAACTATAAATGCCGGTTGTTTGACTATACAAATATTGTCCAGACATGATCCATACGCTTGCGTATTGACAGGGTTTCATTTTTATACCATACTGTGGAGTATGTCAACTTTTCAAGCGAGACCACCAAGATGGGCTTTATGATGTTATTCCTGATGCTGTTGATCACCACCCTTTTGTCCGCCTATCTGAGGCTGTCATTAAAAGCATGGACCGCATTGACTGCGGCGGTTTTGTTGGGGTGCATGGTGTTTTTCGACAGCGGCTGGCTGGCCAGCCTGCTCATTTCGACGCTGTTTTTGATTCCGGCAGTGGCACTGAATGTGCCCGGCATTCGACAACAATACTTGAGTCGCTCATTCATGCAGTTTTACAAGAAATCACTGCCCAACATTTCTGAAACCGAACGGGTGGCATTGGAAGCCGGCACGGTGGGCTGGGACGGCGAACTGTTCAGTGGCAAGCCGGACTACCGCAAGCTACACGCACTGAACAAACCGGAATTGAGCAGCGAAGAAAAAGATTTTCTTGAGGGGCCGGTGTCCGAACTGTGTGCCATGCTGGATGAGCACACCATCAATCACGAAAAAGGCGACATGCCCAAAGCGGTGTGGGATTTCATGATGAAAAACAAGTTTTTTGCCATGATCATTCCCAAACGCTATGGCGGTCTTGAATTTTCCGCATTGGCCCATTCAGCGGTGCTGCAGAAGCTCGCCTCGCGCAGCACAGTGGCCGGCGCCACCGTTGCGGTGCCAAATTCACTGGGACCGGCCGAACTGCTGTTGCACTACGGCACCGAAGAGCAGAAAGACCATTATCTGACGCGCTTGTCGGCTGGTAAGGAAATTCCCTGCTTTGCCCTGACCGCTCCCAGCGCAGGATCGGACGCCACATCCATTCCCGACACCGGCGTGGTGTGCAAACACAAATTCAATGGCAATGAGCAGCTGTGTGTGCGACTGA
Organism: Marinicellaceae bacterium; assembly: GCA_050303435.1. Classification (GTDB taxonomy): domain Bacteria; phylum Pseudomonadota; class Gammaproteobacteria; order Xanthomonadales; family Marinicellaceae; genus JBNLBT01. Next base: position 102,495 of record JBNLBT010000001.1, on the reverse strand, counting down.
ATTTCGACAAACGCTACATCACCCTGGCGCCGGTGGCCACGGTGGTCGGCCTGGCCTTCCAGATGACCGATCCGGAGGGATTGCTGGGCGACAAAAAACACTTGGGCATCACCCTGGCATTGATCCCCAAGGACACCAAGGGCATGGACACAGGTCGACGTCATTTGCCTCTGGACGTCATGTTTATGAACGGTCCGGTGCGTGGAAAAGATGTGATCATCCCCATGGATTACATCATTGGCGGTGAGAAAATGATTGGACACGGCTGGCGCATGCTGGTTGAATGCCTGTCGGTCGGGCGCGCCATATCCTTGCCATCCAGCTCCACCGGCGGCGCCAAGGCGGTGGCCTTTGCCACCGGCGCCTACGCGCGCATTCGCAAACAATTCAATTTACCGATCGGTCGCTTTGAGGGCATCGAGGAAGCGCTGTGCCGCATCGCCGGCATGACCTACAGCTGCGGCGCGGTGTCGACCATGACCGCGCTGGCAGTCGATCGCGGTGAACGCCCCGCGGTGCCATCGGCCATCGCCAAGATGCACACCACCGACATGTGTCGCCAGATCATCGCCGATTCTATGGACATTCACGGCGGCAAGGGCATCATTATGGGGCCGCGCAATTACCTCGGCCGAGCCTGGATGGGCATTCCAATCTGGATCACCGTTGAAGGCGCCAATATTCTGACCCGCAGCATGATGATATTCGGACAAGGCGCGATTCGCTGTCACCCCTATGTACTGAAAGAAATGCAAGCGGCCAATCTGCCAGACCGCGCAGAGGCGCTGGAAAAATTCGACGATTTGCTGTTCCGTCACATCGGCTATTCGTTCAGCAACGCGGTGCGATCATTTTTTATGGGGCTGGGCACCTGGCGTTTCGGCCGCAACACCGGCGACAAATTTGCCCGCCAGTTTTATGCACGCATCACCCGTTACAGCGCGGCCTTTGGCTTTGCCGCCGATGTTTCCATGCTGAGCTTGGGCGGGTCACTGAAAAAGCGCGAAAAAACCTCGGCCCGTCTCGGCGACGTGCTGAGCCATTTGTACATGGCATCCGCGGTGCTCAAACGCTACCGCGACCAGGGCAGTCACGCCAGCGACCAGCCCATCGTCGCCTGGGCCCTGCACCATCACTTTTATCAGATTGAACAGGCCTTGAAGCTGCTGTCCTACAACTACCCGAGCAAAGCCATCGGTGTGGTTCTGCGTCGCGTGATTTTCCCTCTGGGCACCCATGAATTGCCACCCGGCGACCGCCTGGGCCACAAAGTGGCCACCCTGCTGTTGAGCCCCAATGAAGCGCGCCAGCGACTCACCGACGGCATCGACAAACAGGACAGCCCACACAATAAAGTGGCGCAAATGAACAAAGTGCTGGCACGCGTGATTGACACCGAACCGCTGGAGAGGCGCATCCTCAAAGCCCTCAAGTCCGGCGAGATCGACGCCATTGACCCAGCCGAGCAATTGAAGCAGGCGCTGGAGAAATCCGTGGTCAGCAAGAAAGAGTACAACCTGTTGCAGAAAGTGCGCAAAGAAGTGTTTGAGGTCATTTCAGTGGATGATTTCCCACACGACGCGTTTGATCGCACAGCACACCTGCCGAAAGACAAATCCAAAGTCGCCTGAAGGCAGTTGAGGGATGACAAAGGGGTGATCGCACACGTGATCGCCCCTTTTTTTTAATTATTGTGCGGTCCAGCCGCAATCAATGCTGAGTGCTTGTGCAGTGATGTTGCGCGCCTCCGGTGCGATAAAAAACGCCACCGCAGCGGCCAGCTCGTCCAATCCAATGAAGCGTTTGCGCGGCACATGCCGCAGCATGATTTCATTCACCACCTGCGCTTCGGATATGCCGTGGGCTTTGGCCTGCTGGGCGATCTGGTTGCGCACCATCGGTGTGTCCACATAAGCCGGACACACGGTGTTGATGGTGATGTCAAAATCTGCCACCTCCAATGCCACGGTGCGGGACAACCCGATCAAGCCGTGTTTGGCGGCGACGTAGGCGCTTTTGTAGGCCGAGGCCACCAGTGAATGCACCGAGCCGATGTTGATGATGCGCCCGCGATTGCGCGCTTTCATTTGCGGCAACACCGCCCGGGTGCACATGGCGCTGCCAAACAGTATGCTGTCACACACCGCGCGCCAGGCATCGATGGGAAATTCATCCAGCGGTTTGACATATTGTCGGCCGGCGTTGTTGACCAGCACATCGATGGGCTGCACCTCGCAGCGGCTGCGCAATGCGTCCAGATCGCGCTCTGAGATGACATCCAGACGCAGCGCTTCGGCGCTGTGACCATCCGCCCGCACCGCGGCCGCGGTGCGTTCGGCCGCGTCGCCGTCGACATCGCTGACCAGCACGTGATGGCCATTGGCTGCGAAGTGTTGCACCAGCCCCTGGCCGATGCCACTGCCGGCCCCGGTGATCAGCATCACAGAGCTTTCAGACTTCATTCCGGCACCTCTAAAGTTCGATTGCGCCACACAATGGGCTTGTCCGGGATGGATTGAATCTTCGCCAGGTGTTGTGGTGTCATTGGCTGCGATCCACGTGGCACGTCTTGCAACAACTGATTCGGTGGCAACGGCGCGCCGGTGGTCAGATGCAACCACATCAGATCCAGCGCCTGCTCAAAATGCGGGTGCATCGGAGCAAACACCTGAGAAAAACCGGGCCAGGCCAAAAACGCGTCAAAATGCTGCGCGTTGCTGATTTCATAATACCGCACAGGCCCATCCGGGTCGTGTTGCAGTGCCGCCGCCACGTAGGCCCTGGAGGCGTGATTCACCGGCACCGTGCCATCCGCACGGCCGTGCAACAAGATCACCGGCCGGTCCCGCTGAGATGCATGCAAACCCGCATCCTCCGTCTCGATCGATTCAATGCGTCGTTGCAGGCACTGCAGCGTGGCCAATCCCAAGGCCGGCAATTGGGCGAAGGTGCGCCATTGTCCCGCCACCCGCACGGCCGGCTGTATGCCGGCGCTCGGCGCAATGCCGCTGCCATGGGCAAACAGCGTGCCTCGCACCGACTCGGGCAAGGCTTCAGGCTGTCCCTGGGCATTGAAATACACAAATCCGGTGTCGCACGGCGCGGCTTGCGCACTCGCTGCCAATGCCGCGTGGGTGTAAGTGACGCCGATGGCGGCGGCCAGATTGAGCCACGCATTGACGTGAATCATGTTCGCGGATTGCGGCGTCAGCCCATGGTGTTCAAGTTGTTTTAATGCGTCTGCGGCCAATGCCTGAACATCGCCTCCGCTGAGCAATCCAGCCTCAGCCAAGGCCTCACAACGCGCGACAAAGCTTGCTTGCAACAAAGCCGTGGCGGCTTTAAAGGGCGCCGCATCCAATGACGCGTGCAGGGACGCACAGGGTTCATACAGGGCGGACAACATGGCCAGACGCAGTAGTGGCAACGATTGCATCGGCTGGGGCGCTTCGGCGCCCTGCTGCAACCACAACCCAGCGAGCGCATCGGACGCCACGTGCACCTGCGGTTCAGCCACGACAACGGCGTCGATGCGCCGCGCGTGATCGATTTCCAGCGCCTGCAACAGCGCGCCGCCGCCGTTGGACACGCTGGCCCCCAGCACCTTCAATTGATCGCCCGATACACCGGTTTCACGCGCCAGCAATTCTTCGGCGACGTGCACCGCATCCAGCGTGAACTCGCCCCAGTGCGGGGCCGGATCGTATCCACTGTTGGCGTGTTGCATGGCCACCTGCACGTCGTCGGGCTGGTTGCCAGTGAAGGGGTACGCATCGATCGCCTGGCCTTCGCTGTACACGCCCCGCATGTGGTGTCTGCGCGGATCGTTGGCGACCCGCACCGCGGTGCCGGTGCCCTTGTCGGTGTACACCACGGCGCAGCCGCGCTGCAGGGCCCAGGCGCCGGCCGTGGCCACCCCGCCCAACACATGTCGGGAACCCGACGATGGCACCACAACCAGACAGTCACCGTTTGGCCCGAATTTATCCGGCACCTGCAGCAACACCGTGTGTCGCAGGCCCGCCGGGCTTACGCGCTGCACCCAATGGGCGCGTCCGGACACCGGCGCGCGCTGCGCGGACAAGCCGAACAGCCGGCCATAGCCTCCGGCATCGCTGAGGTCATTCAGGGCTCTGAACTGCGCGTGGTAGGCGGCCCGTTGCAGTGACGCCGCATCCTGGGCATTCACTTCACCCACGGATGCACTGCGCAACGCCTCCAGCGACAGCCCGTCGCTGACCAGGTCCTGTTGATCCAGCGTCTGCGCAGAGCGGGTTTCAAAAGCAAAACCCGGCGCCGGCGCACGGTGTGCACAGGCGCCGAGTACGGCGCAGCCCAATCCAATGATCAGTGCGTGTTTGTTGCGAAGCCTCACGTTGAATTCACAGTTCAAAATCGATGGTTCAGGGCCACGTAATAGGTGCGCGGATCCCCGTAGTAAGCCGTTTGAATGTTGCCGACGCTGGAAAATTCCTGCGCGTCGACCTTATACACTTCATCGCCCAGATTTTTGCCGCCGACGGTCAACGACCAGTTCGGGTTGGCAAAATCATAACGCATCCAGGCATTGAACAGCCAGTAATCGTCCTGAGTCAAGGCCGCCTGATTGTCCACCGACAGGTACATGTCGTCGGTGTACGCAGCACTCACACCGAAGGTCAGCTGCCCGCCGGCATTCAAATACACTTCGTGCAACAGGCCGACGCGAAAGGTCCAGTCCGGCGTGAACGGTGGGACGTCATCAGAACGGTCCTGATCGGGGTTGCGGAAATCGAAAAACGATTTGTACTCGGCGTCAAGATAACCCAAAGCCACATTCAGACTGGTGGCGCCACTGAACAGCCACATCATTTCCAGTTCCGCGCCGGCGATGTCAAGTTCCGCTGCGTTGATCACCGGAAAAGACGATATGTCTTCAGCCACACGCGCCTGGAAATCCGAGTAATCGCTGAAAAACACCGAGTAATTGGCCCGCAGACGGTTGTCCAGCAGGGTGGCTTTACCGCCCAGCTCATAGGTCCACACGGTTTCTGGATCGAAGGCACTGACATCCGCCGCCGAATTGGCGCGGCCGTTGAAACCACCGCTTTTAAAGCCTTTGGCGGCGCTGGCGTACAGCATGTGATCGTCAGAAAGCTGGTATTGCACCGACAACAGCGGCGTCACGCTGTCCCAGGAATCGCTCGCTTCGAAAGCAAAGGTGCCCTCCAGAAACGGCCCCGCGGTTGAGAAGGTGCTGGTGGTGCGCCGGTAGTCTTTTGAATCGTGGCTGTAACGCACACCGGCCGTCAATGACCAGCGATCCGTCAAAATCCAGTTGCCCTGAGCGAACAGCGCGTAGGAAGTGGTTTCCAGATCATCGTCAATGGTGCGCAGAAAATCCAGCGGTACGCCGCCGAACAGCAGGAAATCGTCGGCGTAGGCTTCTTGGTGCGATGGCACGTCTTCCTGCATGAAATACAGTCCCATGACGGCACTGAAATTGCCACCGTTTTGGTAGTTGAACTGAAATTCCTGCGACAGTTGGTCTTGTGCGATGCCGACAAACACATCGCCCAGTTCGACCGCCGAGGCATCAATGTCGATGAATGAATCGGAGTCCAGTTCGCGGTAGGCGGTGATGGACTTCAAGGACCAGTGATCGTTCAACTCTGTTTCTGCGGTGAAACTGAGTCCCAGGTGTTTCAGGCGCTGGTTCTCGTCATTGGCAAAAGACGTTTCGCTGTGAAAATCGAATTCATCGCTGTCAGGAAACAACAACGGGATCACTGAAGAATCGGCCAGGTCAACCGCAATCAGCAGCGCTTCCGGATTGCCAAGCGTCAGGGCATTCTCCTGCGAGGTGTAATCAAAAGAAAACCTGAGCCGGGTGCGCTCGGAGAGATCGGTGTCAAACAGCAAGCGCGCCGAGGTGTTGTCGCGGTCATTGTAATGCTGACCGCCGGCGTCGGTGACAAAACCGTTGTTGGTGTTGTACAGGGCCGAAAAACTGGCGCGCGTGCGGTCGCTGACGGCGCCGGTGAAATACACGTTGCCATTCAGGCGGCCGTAGTTGCCGGCCAACACCTGACTGGCACCGGTGAGCACGTCACCGGGCTGTCGGGTCACCACATTGATCGCTCCACCGATGGTGTTCTTGCCATACAGCGTGCCTTGCGGGCCGCGCAGCACTTCAATGCGCTCAACGTCATACAGACTGAGCAAGGCCCCCTGAATGCGCGACAGATACACACCGTCCACGTACACACCGACGCCTGGGTCGAACGTTTGCAAGGCGTCCGGCTGACCCACGCCGCGAATATAAATGTTGGCGCTGCTGGCCGAACCGCGGCCCTGCACCAGATTCATGTTGGGCACGGCGCCCTGCAGTGAATCCAGCTGATCGCCCTGCAGTTCTTCAATGTCTTCACGGCTGAAAGCCGACACCGACAACGGGATGTCCTGTATCGATTCCTCGGTCTTGCGCGCGGTGACTTTGACATCGTCGAGTGCCACCACATCGCTGTCATCATCGACTGAAATTTCGTTTTGCGCCTGCGCCCATCCGGCGGCGTGTACACAGGCACACAGCGACAGGACACAGGCCATATTTTTGGCCACTGATTTGTTCATTTGATCTCCCCAGATAAGCGCAACGAGTGAGCATTGACACCGTCAAACCTGCGCAATTTAAACAAGTGTCGGATATATTACATCATGTGTTGATATTATTTCAACAACTGTTGAATTAGACGGATTCCGCCGCGCACCTGTGCGTGCTAGAATAGCTGCTTTCGACCAGGAGATGATTTTGCCGCGTGACGATTAAAAACACCAGCACCAAGGACGCCATACTCAATGCCGCGGAGAAATCGTTTGCCATCAAGGGATTTTATGGCGTGTCCATGCGCCGCATTGCAGGACTCGCCGGGGTCGATGTGGCGTCCATCAGCTACCATTTTGGCAACAAACGGGCCTTGTTTGATGCGGTCATGCTCAGACGCACGGAAATCCTCAATCGCGAACGCATTCAGATGCTGGATGACTGTCTGCGACGCGCCAAGCCTGGATGGCCCCCGCTGGAGGAGATCATTGACGCCTTCACGCACCCGTTGCTGAATCGCGCCAACAAGGGCGGCGAGGGCTGGCGCAGCTATTTTGCCCTGATCGCGCAAATCAATAACCACCCTGAATTGGGCAGCGTGATCATGACGCAGTTCTTTGATCCGCTGGCAGACAAGTTCATCCACGCCATACGCGCCTCGCACGCGCACTGGCAGGACGTCGACATCTTCTGGTGCTATCACTTTTTGTCCGGCGCTCTGACACTGACCTTCGCTGAAACCGGTCGCATCGACAATTTATCCGATGGCCTGTGTCACTCGGCCGATCTGGACGCGGTGCATCAGCGTCTGGTGCCGTTCATCAGCGCCGGCTTCAGGGCGGTGTGTAAAGAATCCAAATAATCCGGGGTGCGCCAGACCTGGCGTTGTTGCGGGAAGAAGTGCAGCTTTCTGGGCAATCCGCATGCCGGCCGTGCACGCAGCCATACCGGCGGGCCAGATCTGTCATCTGACCCGGCCGCCGTTCTATTGAATGTCAATCGAATCCGTTGACGTAAATGATGTCGTGAAAGATCTGGTAGGTGTCACCGCCCTGGTCCGAAACGTACACATTGCCCGCTTCGTCTTCGCCGAAACTGGTGAGATTGAACGCCAGAGGTTGCCCATGCAGCCATTCCTGTTCCACCCAGTTGTTGCCGCCTGAATCCCGCGCGATCCAGATCTCACCGGTGCAGTAATCGCCGTAGATGTATTGCCCCTGCAATGCAGTGATCGGTCCGCGGTACATGAACCCTCCGGTCACCGCGCACACGCCGTCGCCGCTGTGGGTTTTGGTTAAAATCGGAAACAGGAACGGGCGCACCGGAAACGGCGCCGTGCTGTCATCACAGGTGGGTTCGGACTGATTGAATGCGTTGTTGCCTTCAAAACAGCGCCAGCCGAAATTGATGCCATCATTGAAACCCGCGCCGGCGATCACGCGAGACACTTCTTCAATCGCGCCCTGACCCACGTCGCCGACAAACATGTCACCGGTGGCGGAATCAAAGCTGAAACGCCAGGGATTGCGCAGTCCATAGCCCCAGATTTCCTGACACACGCTGTTGTCGGAAACGAAGGGGTTGTCGTTGGGAATGGCGTAATTCCAGGCGCCGCCGGCGTCGTTGATGCCACACAAATTTTGTGAGGTCACCGCCGGGGTGGTCTGATCCACGTCAATGCGCAATATTTTGCCCAGCATGCTGTCCAGTTCCTGCGCTTCGTTGCCGGGGTTGCCCTGCGGTCCGCCGTCGCCCAGACTGATATACAAGTACCCGTCCGGGCCGAAGTGAATGTCACCGCCGTTGTGGTTGGAGGCCAGTTGCACCACCCGCATCAACACCACACCGCTGGCCGCATCGGCCACGTTGGGATCGCCGGCCGACACCGAATAGCGTTCGATGATGGAATCACCGGTGTTGCTGCCTTCTTTGGTGTAACTGACGAAGAACAGGCCGTTGGTTTCATAGTCGGGGTGAAAGGCCAGCCCCAGCAATCCGCGTTCTCCGCAACAGGCCACCTTGCCGGTGATGTTGAGAAATGCCGTGGGCAGGAGGTTGTTGCCGGCGTCAATCACCCGCACAATGCCGTCCTGGTCAATCAGAAACTTGCGCCCGCTGCCGTCGCCGGCGTGGCGGATGCCGACATTGGGCCCGACACTGACGCCGATGTCAATCAACTGCAGTCCAGAAGGGATCTGAGCCTGAACGGTTAGACTCAGCGTCAAGAAACACAGAACTGAGGCGAATTTTTTCATGGGTCTACTCTCTGATGAATGCTACAAGAAGCCCCATTGTAAACAACGGCTGGGCGAAAATTGTTAATTCACTCACGTTTTTCCTGCCTCAGCAGTCTTTCCTGCACCCTGCAGCGACTCAATTGAGGTCTTGGCGCAATCGCCGGCGCTGCTGCGATGCGTGCCGATCCAGCCACTGACGATGCGCGTCAGGTGACAGCACGCCGGCGCTCAGCAGTGCATCCAGCCAGGCTTCGGTGCGGTTGTGCTCCAGCAGCTGTGGACAGTCTGGCACATGACGCAACACCAGAGCCGTCAAATCCAGCGCCAGTTGGTTGCGCTGTAAACCGGCGCTCTGCAAACGACGGGCCATATCAGCCACATCGCGTTCGATGTCCTCGGCCGCACGCGGCTGCATTAAGATGTCGCGCTTGCATTGGCCGAATCGCGCGACCTGATCCGCATCGCCGTACACCACACGCGAGCGCAACAGTGCCAGATGTTCCCAGGTCCAGGCGCGGGTTTTCTGATAATCGATGAAATGCAACAGACTCACCACCATGGCGCCGCTGTGGCCTTCCGGCCTGAGTTGCAAATCCAAAGGGTACAATTCACCGTGAAAGGTGCGACTGGTGAGGTGGTGCATGATGCGGCGAATCCAGCGCAGGACAAAATGCTGCACCGGCGCATCCAGCACATCCAGGTCCACAATGAACACCAGATCCAGATCCGAATCCGGGTGCATGTTCTCAGCGGCCAGAGAACCGTAGGCAATCACCATCAGTGCGTCGGCGGCCACCACGTCCTCGCCGAGCCGTTCACAGACGTCCCGGTGAGCCTGGACGATCACCGCCCGCAGGATGTATTCAGCCACACGCGCCAAATCCACGCCGCATTGCAGCTCCGTGCGGCGGCCAGACACACAGGCCATCATCACACGCAACTCAGTGGCCTGTCGAAAAAACCGCACGTCCTCCATCCACTGTTCTTCATCCTCGGCATCGGCCCGCACCACACGCCGCCATTGTCCACGCAACCATTCACTGTTCAGATCAGTCGGCAACGCCTCATCTTCAAAAAGAATTTCCAACAGGGCCGGGTGACGGCTGAAGCGCTCGACAAAATAACCGCCGCGCGAAATCAGGTCGTACAATTTGTCGCGAATGATGGCTTCCTGCACCAGCATCAAAACATAGGTGCTGCGGTGTGCGATGGCGTTCATCAAACGCCCCAGACGTTCAATCACAACCGCATCGGGCGTGCGTTGCAACCACTGCAGCCACAAACGCCGCACTTTAGCGCGCGCATCCGGCGCCAGCGCCCGGTGCGTGTGCGTGCGGGTCAATTCTGCAGCGCGCTGCAGGGCATCGGTGTCGCTGTGCACCTCCTGCCAGGGGTTGTTTTGTTCCGCCAGCAGCGCGCTGTAGAGGCGTTGCACCCGCCTGCGCTGTTGCGCCAGTGCGCCCAGAAAGGCCGCGCTGTGATCATGGCCCATGGCCTGTGCCAGCCATTCAAGTTCAGTCGCATCGTCGGGCAGGTGGTGCACCTGTCGATCATGCAGCAACTGACTCAAGTTCTCACATTTGCGCAGATACAGCCAGGCCGACAGCAGTCGATCGCGGTCCACCGGCAACATTTTTCCCTGCCCAGTCAGCGCTTCAAGCACTTGCACGATGCCGCGACCGCGCAGCGCCGGATCGCGGCCGCCGTAAGCCAACTGCAAAGTCTGCACGATGAATTCGATTTCGCGGATGCCGCCCTCGCCCAGCTTGAGGTTGTGCGGATCGCGCTGTTTGATTGCGGCCTGTTCGCGCTTGATGTCCAGCAACGATTCAAACACCGAATAATCCAGGTGTTTACGGTACACAAAGGCATCGATCATTTCACGCACCGGCAGCGACTGCGCGGCGTCGCCGCACACCCTGTGCGCGCGCATCCAGGCAAAACGTTCCCACTCCCGGCCTTCATTGAGCAGATACGCCGACAAGGCCGCGGCACTGACCGCCAGAGCGCCGGCCGAGCCGAACGGCCGCAAGCGGGTGTCCACGCGATACAACTGGCCGTCCGCTGTGATTGAGTCCACGGCGCGGATCATGCGCTGACACAGTTTCTCGAAATAACTCGCCGCATCCAGTTCACGCCCGCCATCGGCGCGTCCATCGCGCGGATAGACAAACACCAGATCCACATCGGAGGAATAATTCAATTCACCGCCGCCCAGTTTGCCCAGCGCATACACCAGCAGAGACACAACCTGGCCGTGCGCATCGCGCACCACACCCTGCTCACGTGCAAAAGCCTGGCAGGTCTCCTGATACACGTGGCCAAGCATCAGTTCCGCCAGCCGGCTGCATTGTTCCAGCGCCCAGCCGTGCTGCTCATAGGGGTGCGTGGCGTCGACGCTGGCGAGCCAGGCCAGGCGACTCTGACGATACACGCGCACGCGCTTGAGCAGATCGTGCGCCGCGGCGTCGTGGGTCAGAAAATGGCGCCAGTCGGTGTGCAGATCGAGTGCCTCGTCCAAGGGTTCAAACAGGGCCGGTTGCGCGGCCCGTTGCCGGGCCACAAATGGAAACGCCTGCACCCCTGAAGACATGTGCTAGGGCCTGTTCATTTTTGTTGAACCGGGGCCGCTGAGTCTGGGAATGCACCGGGCAAGCACCGCGATTTGAGCCGCGTCGAGGGATTTCTCATGGCCTGACGATGGATAAACACTGCAATGGTACCGGCAGATCATGCACTGTCCATGAACTCAGCGGACAGACAAATAGGACTGTTCAGAGATGGCCAGCCAGGCCCGCGTGCGGGCCGCGAATTCCACGTAGGAGCGATGAATGCGGCCGGCCAGTTCGCTGGTCTCACCCAGTTCGCGAATCACATCGGCGGCGTGGGCGCGGAAAGTCGCCAACACGTCGTCAGGAAAACGCCTGAGTTGCACATGATGTTCCTTGACGAGGACATCCAGCGCTTTCTGATTTTGCGCGATGAAGTCTGAAAGCATGTTTTGATTGGTGGCCATGCAAGCCACCCGCACCACGTGCTGCAAATCCTCCGGCAAGGCATTGTAAGCGTCGCGATTGATCAACGCCTCGAGGCAGGCGGTGGGCTCATGCCAGCCAGGGTAATAATAGTATTTGGCCGCCTGATACAAACCAAAAGCCAAATCATTGTAGGGTCCAACCCATTCGGTGGCGTCCAGCGTGCCTGTTTGCAAGGCGGTGAACAGTTCCGCGCCCGGCAACACCTGCGGTGTGCCTCCGGCGCGCTTGAACACTTCGCCGCCGAGACCGGGAATGCGCATCACCAGGCCTTTGATGTCTTCAATGGAATTGATTTCCTTGTTGAACCAGCCGCCCATCTGGGTGCCGGACTGACCGGCCGGGAAGGGAATCAGATTGTGTGGCGCGTAGGCCTCGGTCCACAACGCCAGTCCGCCGCCGTGGTACATCCAGGCGTTCATTTCATTGGCGTTCATGCCAAACGGCACGGCGCCAAAAAACTGCGCCTCGGGCACTTTACCCTTCCAGTAGTACGCGGCGCCGTGACCCATCTCGGCGGTGCCCGCCGAGACCGCATCGAACACTTCAAATGCCGGCACCAGTTCACCGCCGCCGTACACCTTGACCTGCAGCCGGCCGCCACTGATCTGGTTGATGGTTTCAGCAAGAAAATTGGCGCCGGTGCCCAAGCCGGGAAAATTGCGTGGCCAGGCGGTGACCATCTTCCATTCGATGCGCCGTGTGCTCACCGCAGCGCCGTCGCTGGGCGCGCCGTCGCTTTCCCGTCGACAGGCACTCAAACCGGCGATGGCGCCGGCCGCCGCCGCGCTGCGGATCAGTGCCCGGCGTTTCATCAGCGACAGTAGCGTCTGACGCCGTCCAGCGCGTTCTTCAACGCCTGCACGCGCTCATCGTCATTCATGCGCCGGGTTTGTCCGGTGCTTTCATCCACCTGCTGCACCCGCGGCGAGGAATTCAGTGCATTCAAATTGGCTTTGGCCTGGGTGCACAGCTTGGCATAATTCTCGCGATCCACTTGCGCCAGCATTTTCGTGGCTTCCGCCTCAGCGGCCTGCTCGTCGGCCGCATCGGTGGTCGCTTCGGCCGCTGTTTGATCGGTGGCGGCCTGTTCTTCAGGTTTCGGCTTAGGCACCTTCAGTCGCATGGTTTCAGAATCCACATTCTGCGGTTTTTTGGATGAATAATGGATTTGCCCGTTCTCATCCACCCACTTGTATACTTTTTGTGCCGACGCACTCAACGGCGCCAGCGTCATCAATGAAAGCAGAATAATTGCACGCATATTGGTTCATCAATTATAGAATACGCCCATCTTAAAAAATCGCTCCTCACAGCGCAAGTCGAATTGTAAAAAATAGTGCCTGGGCAAAAAGCCACAAACCCTTGTGCACACTGGAAAAACCCGCCTTCACCCTGACCGCGCTGCAGCCGTTCACCCGGGCATCGGTGCGCGTCCGGGTCAGGGCCGCATGCCTTGATGCATTCACCGCCACGGCTGAGATACACGTCCATAAATTGGTTTATAATGTCCTTTCAAACCGCAAACGATATCGACATGTCAAAACTGGACGAAGCCAAACACAAGGGCATCTATCTGTTGCCCAATCTGTTCACCACCGGCGCCATGTTTGCCGGCTATTATTCCATCATTGCCTCCATCAATGGCAAATATGAACTGGCCTGCATCAACATCTTCATCGCCGCACTGCTGGACGGTCTGGACGGGCGGGTGGCGCGCCTGACCAACACCCAGTCGGCATTTGGCGAGCAATACGATTCACTCGCCGACCTGGTGTCTTTCGGCATCGCGCCATCGATTCTGATGTACAATTGGTCGCTGTCGCACCTCGGCACGTTGCACCCGATCATGGGCAAGATCGGTTGGCTGGCGGCGTTCATCTATGCAGTCAGTGGCGCCTTGCGACTGGCGCGTTTCAATACCCAGATCGGGGTCATGAACAAGGCCTTCTTTCAAGGCCTGGCCAGTCCATCGGCGGCGGCGGTGCTCAGCTCATTCACCTGGGTCAGCATCGACTTGGGGTTCAACGGCGAAACGCTGAAATTCATTGCCCTGCCGATCACCGTCATGTGCGGGCTTTTGATGGTCTCGCGTTTTCGCTATTATTCGTTCAAGACCATCCCGTTCAAGGAAAACGTGGCCTTCATATGGATCCTTTTGCTGGTGCTGATTTTCGTCCTCCTCGCCATCAAGCCGGCCTGGGTGTTGTTCATTACGTTTTCGCTCTACGCACTGTCCGGAGTGGTGTTCACCGTCGCCCGGATCAAAACCAAGCGGGCCAACCGGCAGAAAAAACCATGAAAAATGTCATCCTTGAACAGCGCGACGGTGCGGCCTCGGCCGGCAGTCTGGAACAACTGCGTCTGCTGGCGGATCTGAGTCAGGAGTTTGTCCACTCCCTGAACATCAACGAAACGCTGCAGGCCGCGGTCACACGCATCTGTGAATACATGGAAGCCGAAGCCGCCAGCATCTTTCTGCTCGACCCCAAAACCGGCCAGTTGATTTGCCGCGCCAGCGCCGGGCCGGTCGACGTCACCGACATGCAGGTGAACATTGAGCAAAGCATTGTTGGCGTGGCGTTGACCTCATGCCAATGCCAGATGATCAAGGACGCGCGACAAAATTCGAAATACGTGCGCTATGTGGATTCTTTGACCGGCTTTGAAACCAAATCGGTGCTGTGCACGCCGCTGTTGGCCGCCGGCCAGGCCTTTGGCGTGTTGCAGGTGCTCAACAAACAAGACAGTCAACTGTTCAACAACCGCGATCGAGACATTTTGCGCGTGCTCGCCTCGCCGATCGCCCTGGCCATTCAGAACGCGCGCCTGACTTTGGATTTTGTCGAACAGAAACGCATTCGCAAGGAACTGACATTGGCCCGACGTCTGCAGCGTTCGCTGTTGCCGGAACGTGAACGACCGCCGTTTCCGCTGGTCGGCAGCAACGTGGCCGCCAACGAAGTGTCCGGTGACTTCTACGATTATTTCACCCTCGACGATGGCCGCGTCGGCTTCATCATCGGCGACGTCTCCGGCAAAGGCCTGGATGCGTCCATGCTGATGGTGCGCACCAGCAGCCTGCTGCGCTGGATCGGCAAAGACAAGCTGGAGCCGGGTGAATGGTTGCACACCGCCAACAGGGAATTGTGCAAGAACGTCTCTCGCGGTTTGTTCATCTGCGCCGCGGTGGGCTATTATTTCCCGGCTCGGGATGAAGTCGTGTGGAGCAACGCCGGGCTGCCGCCGGTGATTCACAAATGCCCGGCCGGGCAGGTGCAAACCTGGGTGGCCGACGCGCCGCCGCTGGCGATCAGCCCGGACATCGAATTTCCCCAGCAACGCATCCAGCTCAATCAAGGCGGCCTGTACTTTGTCACCGACGGCCTCACCGACGCGCGCTGTCACCGTTCTGAACGGCTGCAGACCCAAGGCCTGATCAAACTGATTCAGGCCACGGAAAGTGAGTCACCTGAGCTGCGCATCGGCAAAATCATCAGCACGGTGCGGCGTCAGTTTCTCAATGACGACGCCACCATATTGCTGCTGGAAAAACGCGATCACCTGAGTGAACAGGTGTTGCGAAAAATGGAATTCAAGGCCGAACCCTGCGAACTCAAACAAGTCCGCCAGACGGTGTCCGAGGTCTGCATGCAGGCCGGTTTCGACTGTTCGCTGACGCAAAAACTCACCCTGTGCCTGGATGAAGCCATCACCAATGTGATCCGCCACGCCTACAAGAAACACGACGACGGCCGCATCAAGTTGAAAATCAAACTGCAAAACAACACCCTGGTGTTTTATCTGCGCGATTTTGCCCCCGAAGTGTACGACAATTCGATCAAACCGCGCGATCTGGAAAAACCCTTGCCCGGGCAAATGGGCATCAGCTTCATTGACCGGGTGATGGATTCCTGGGAATTCGCCACGCCCAAGGACGGCTACGGCAATTTATTGATCATGAAAAAAGAAAAGCCCGCTGCAGTGCACTGCGACGCGCCGGCTGAAAGCAAATAATGGGTTGATTTTTTGCCTCACCAGACCAACAATAGGCGGGTGAGTTGATCGGGCAATCGCGGTGTTCGCATCGAGGAAAGTCCGGGCTCCACAGGACAGGGTGCCGGATAACATCCGGGGGACGCGAGTCCACGGCCAGTGCAACAGAAAAGATACCGCCGGCTGCGGTCGGTAAGGGTGAAATGGTGCGGTAAGAGCGCACCGCGCATCTGGTAACAGCTGCGGCAGTGTAAACCCCACCCGGAGCAAGACCAAATAGGAGAGCATCGGCGTGGTCCGCGCCGCTCTCGGGTAGGTTGCTAGAATGCGTCAGCAATGGCGCATCCAGAGAAATGATTGCCACGCGCAAGCGCACAGAACCCGGCTTACAGATCAACTCACCCCACTTTAAAAAACACGCAATCGAAATGAACCTGAACGACTGGTGGCACCAGCACAGACAGCGCTTTGACAACACGCCGGTGAACGACGCCTTCATCAACGCGCTGCAAAACTGTGAAGCGTTCAACGACCGTGCAGAACGCCGCCTGACGCTCAATCTCCAGGCATTGCAGGCTTTGCAGGTGGACGATGCGCTGTTGCTCACGGCGGTGTTGTTTATGGCGCACGAGGTGCAACACCCCGACTGGCCGGCGGCGCGCGATGGCTTGGATTCGGTCAGCGCCAAATTGCTCGACGAAATGCTCAACGTGCACAGCGCCGATTGGCTGAACAACCCCAAATCGCGCAACCCGGAAGGGCTGCGGCGATTGCTGATGGCCATGATTGATGACGTGCGTCTGGTGCTGTTGTTGCTGTCGGATCATCTGGCCAAAATGAAATGCGCCACGCAACAAAGCCGGCCGATCCAACAACAACTGGCGCATGCCGCCATGACTTTTCATGCGCCGCTGGCCAATCGCCTCGGCATTTGGCAACTGAAATGGGAACTGGAGGATTTGTCCTTCCGCTTCCTGCAACCGGACGATTACCGCACCATTGCCCAGCAGCTGGATGAAAAGCGCCCCGCACGCGAAAAATTCATTCGCGACTGCAGCGCGCGCCTGGCCAAAGCGCTCGAGGAGAATGGCATCCGCGCCGACATCGCCGGGCGCCCCAAACACATCTACAGCATCCACAAGAAAATGAGCCGCAAACACGTCGGCCTCGATGGACTGTATGACATCCGCGCCGTGCGCGTGCTGGTTGACAGCGTGGCCGATTGCTATGCCACGCTGGGCATCGTGCACGCCACCTGGAAACACATTCCCAGGGAGTTTGACGATTACATCGCCCAGCCCAAAGGCAACATGTACCAGTCCCTGCACACCGTGGTGGTCACCGAATCCGGCAAAACCCTGGAAGTGCAGATCCGCACCCACCGCATGCACGAACACGCCGAGTTGGGCGTGGCGGCGCATTGGAAATACAAAGATGGCAGCAAACAGGACCAGTCCTATGACCAGAAAGTCAACTGGATGCGCCAGATCCTGTCGGATCAGGATCAGGACAGTTCACTGGTGGATCAGTTCATGGAAGCCACCGATGAACACCGCATCTATGTCTTCACACCGAACGGCGATGTGCTCGATTTGCCGCACAACAGCACGCCGGTGGACTTTGCCTACCACGTGCACACCGAAGTCGGGCACCGCTGCCAGGGCGCCAAAGTGAACGGCGCCATCGTGCCATTGAATCACGCGTTGCAGACCGGCGACCAGATCGAAATTCTCACCGCCAAACTGGCCAAACCTTCGCGCGACTGGTTGCATGAACAGTCCGGCTATGTGAATTCACCGCGCGCCCGCGCCAAGGTGCGGCACTGGTTCAGAGAAAATGAATTTGACAAAAATCTGCAGGCCGGCCGTGAGGTGCTGGACGCGGAACTGAAAAAATACAATCTGCAGGCGGTGGATCTGAAACCCCTGCTGGCCAGCTTCAATCTGCACGAGGTGGACAAACTGCACGCCATGATCGGCAGCGGCGATGTTTCGGTCAGTCAGGTCATCCGACGCGCGGAACTGCAGCTCAATCCACCGCGCGAAAAAGACCTGCAGATCAACGCCAAACCCATCAAAGCCAACGCCGCGGCCGGCCAGTTTCTGGTTGAAGGCGTAGAATCGCTGAAGACACAGGCGGCGCAGTGTTGCCAGCCGGTGCCGGGGGATGCCATCGGCGGTTTCATCACGCGCTCACGCGGCATCAGCGTGCACAAAGCCGATTGCGACAATTTTCGCCACATGATCGAAGAAGAGCCGACGCGACAAATCCGCGTGCGCTGGAATCAGGACAACGACGGCATGTTTGCCGCCACATTGGCGATCGTGGCCACCGACCGCAAAAGTTTCATCAAGGACTTAAGCGCCATCCTGGCCAACAACAAAGCCAATATCGAGGCCATCAACACCCAGCCGCAAAGCGACACCGGCACACGCCACATCCAGTTGGTCATTCAGGTGCGCGATTTCGATCACCTGACCCTGGTGATGAACCGCATTGCCACTTTGCAGCATTTGCAATCGCTGCAACGACTGGCCTGAATTCCGGACAAAAAAAACCGGCCGGGCGAAGCGCCGGGCCGGTTTGACGGAATCGTCCGAGTTGTTGCTGTTTACTCGCCCGCGGACGCGGCTTTGGGCGCCCCTTCCATGCTCAGCAACTGATCCAGAACCGCCATCAAATCCTGACGGGTTTTGAGGTTCTTGACGTTGGGCTTGTATTTGCCATTGACCACCACGGTGGGCGTCTGGCTGATTTTCATCGCGCGCATCATTTTGTCCGATTTGCGCAGCATGCCATCGATCATGAATGAATTGGCGGTCGACAGAAACTGGTCTCTGTCAACACCGAATGAATCGGCGTACCAGTCGGCAATTTCTTCGATTGAACGAAAGCGTTTGTTGTGGCGGTGGATGGCCTGAAACATGGCCTGATGCGACTTCTCCAGAATGCCCATGGAATCGGCTGTGTAAAATGCCTGCGCGTAAATTTTCCACTGCGGCGCAAAAATCACCGGCACGCGCACGATTTCGGCGTTGTCTGGCAAACCGCTTTCCAGCTGTTGCATGTACGGCTGGAAGGAGTTGCAGTGCGGGCACAGGTAACCGAAAAATTCATACACGATGACTTTGTCGGTTTCACCGGTGTCGTACGCCGGATTCAGAACTTCGTAATGTTCACCGGCCTGGTAGTCCGGCGTTGCAGGCGCGGTTGCGTTTTGTGTGTCTTCTGCCTGGGAACAGCTCCACAGCAGCGCAACGGTAAAAATCAGTGCCAGTCTTTTCATCAATAACCTCTACTTTTAATGCTTGGATGTCTTTTGAGTGTGTGCAACTGCAAAAGTTCGAATCACTTGGCGCGCAAACCCTGAATAAAACTGGCCAGTGCTTCAATTTCATCGTCTTTCAGGTATTCAGCCACTGCGGCCATGACCTGACCATTGACGTCGTCTTTGTCACCCACGGTCTGGCCGTCTTTGAAGGCCGTCAGCTGGGTGCGCGTGTAGGTGGCGTGTTGACCGGCCAGCACCGGATAGCCGGCCAGCGGGTTGCCGGCACCGGTCGGTCCATGACACGACGCGCAGGCGGGAATTTCACGCTCGGGCACACCGCCCTGATATATGCCGCGCCCCAATTCAACCAGATCGGGATTGGCGGCGCCACCGACTGGGCTCTGGCTGCTGTACCAGGCAGCCAGATCGACCATGTCCTGTTCACTCAATGCAGCCACCATCGGCGCCATGCTGGGTCCCGGGCGGGCGCCAGACTTGAACAATTTCAGCTGTCTTTCAATGTACTGCGCGTGCTGACCGGCCAGATTCGGCCACATCGGATTGATGCTTTTGCCATCCTGTCCATGACAGGCCGCACACACCGCGGCCTTGGTTTGACCTGCTTCAGCATCGGCCGCCAGCGCCTGGGGCAGCGTCCACAAAACCATCAATAACGTCGCTGTAATTTTCATTCTGAATCT
This sequence comes from Marinicellaceae bacterium, assembly GCA_050303435.1. Lineage (GTDB taxonomy): Bacteria > Pseudomonadota > Gammaproteobacteria > Xanthomonadales > Marinicellaceae > JBNLBT01. Next base: position 82,672 of record JBNLBT010000001.1, on the reverse strand, counting down.
CTGTATTCAATGCCACAAAGCTGCGTATTATACTATTAAAATTGGCCGCAATGGTTGAATTTCAATGGCCTCTGTGCGGCGCTCAAGTCGGTGCCGTACAGCACCCATCGGCAATCGGTCAAGTTTGCGGTGTCTATCTGGCGGCCGGTCATTTAAAATAACACCGTTTTGCAACTTTCAAGGCCAACATGCCCTCGCTTTTTGCCCAATGTGAATTCCTGACCAGCGCCTACCGCTGCGATCAATTGCCACCGGATCAGGGGCAGGAAGTGGCGTTCGCGGGCCGTTCCAACGCCGGCAAATCCACCGCCATCAATGTGCTCACCAACAACAAGCGCATGGCCAAGGTCAGCAAAACCCCGGGGCGCACCCAGCTGTTCAACTGTTTCAGCCTGCAAACCGACCGCCGCCTGGTGGACCTGCCCGGCTACGGCTATGCCAAAGTGCCGGAAAAAATGCGCCGCCACTGGCAACATGAAATCAACCTGTACCTGCAAAAACGCGCGTCGCTGATCGGCGTGGTGGTGATCATGGACATCCGTCATCCACTGAAAGAATTTGACCGGCAGATGATTGAATGGGCCGACTTATCGCAAATGCATTCGCACGTGTTGCTGAACAAGGCCGACAAATTTTCCGGCGGCAAGGCGCGCGCGGTGTTGCACGGCGTGCGGCGGGAACTCAAACACTTGAGTGGCAGCACCACGGTGCAGACCTTTTCCGCGCTCAAATCTGAAGGGCGGGAGGCCCTGTCGAAGGTCTTGACCGGGTGGTTTGAGGGTGAGTGACGCGGTGTTCAATGCGCTGGTGTGTGTGGAACTGGAATCCGCCTGTGCGCAAACCCTCAGCCGTGAACAGGCGGCCGAGCTGGCTGGATTGCTGGCCACCGACCTGGCTGCGCTGTTCCCGGCTTTGCGGCAGTCGCAACTCACCGTGGCCGGCGCCCTTTATCCCATAGAACAGTGCCTGCAACCCGAACTGCCGCTGCACCAGCGCCTGCTGCAATACAGCAACGCGGCCCTGCCCGGCGCGGACAACGCCGAAGGCGTGCTGGCGATCGGCGCCAGCGACGGTGAGATGCCGGCCGGTCTGCAACCGCACAAACAAAACAGTCGCATGCTGGTGTGGCCGTTTGTGCTGCAGGGCCTGGAGGACGACTTGCGGCGCAGAACCGAAGCGCAATTGATGCATCGCGGCCTGATCTCTCCGTCGCTGTACACGCGGCTGAGTGAAGTCCTCGGCGCCCGCCCGGTGCATGCCAACTTCATGTCGACCCTGGATCTGGCGGCGATGATGCGCACCCATTTTGTGCAGTTGGGTCATGAACCGATCTGGGACATTGTCGAACAGGCGCTGTTCAATCCACATCGTCCTTTGTCCACAGCCACCGCCCAGGGCAATCACTTTCACTGGTGCGACGGCGTGGCCTACACCCCGTTTTTCTCTCTGCACAAACACCGACACTGGTTCAGTCAGGCGGACGCTGACTACAGCCAGTGGACCGCGCAACAGCGCCTGGCCGTGCACGCGCTGTTGGCGCACGGCATCGAGGTGCGCAACTACACCCCGGTCATCTGGCCCGAACCGGACGGCATCGATCGGGGCATACAGGTCATTCAGACCAATCACTACGTCGAAGAACACCCCAGGACTGAAGACAGCGACGACCGTGTGCGTCAGATCAGCGATGCTGAGGCCGGCACTTTGGCCGTGGTTCAACCCTTGGAGCACAGCGAGCTGTGGTATTATCCGCTGAATCGCGAGGGACTGGAGGAGATCAAGGCCTGGTTGCGACCGCAGCCACGCGAAAGCCAACATTAGGGCCAGCCAACACGAGACCATGAACACCGAGGACATTCTGCAGCAATTGAACAACGAGCAAGCCGAAGCGGTCACCACCGATGCCCGCCACGCGCTGGTTTTGGCGGGCGCCGGCAGCGGCAAAACCCGGGTGCTGGTGCACCGCATCGCCTGGTTGATCCGCGCCGAATTCATCTCGCCGCACAGCATTCTGGCGGTCACCTTCACCAACAAGGCCGCGGCCGAGATGAAAAACCGCATCGCCCACATGCTGCAGTGCGACGTCAGCCATTTGTGGATCGGCACATTCCATGGCATCGCCCTGCGCCTGTTGCAAATACATCACGAAGAGGCCGGCCTGCCGCGAAATTTTCAGATTCTCGATTCCGACGACCAGTATCGGCTGGTGCGTCGCTGCCTGTCGGATTTGGAACTGGATGAGAAGCAGTGGGCGCCGCGCACGGTGCAGGGCTTCATCAACGACAACAAAAATGAAGGTTTGCGCGCTGAAGAACTGGACGATTACGGCGATTTCAACAACCAGACTCTGATCCGCGTGTATGACCACTACGACGCCTATTGCCGCCGCGCCGGCCTGGTTGATTTTGCTGAAATGCTGCTCAGGGCGCACGAGCTGTTGCTGGAACATGAAACCGTGCTGAACCGCTACCGACAGCGCTTTTCTCACATTCTGGTGGATGAGTTCCAGGACACCAACGCCATCCAGTCGGCATTCATTCGCCTGCTCGCCGGCGCCAACAACCGCGTCATGGCGGTGGGCGACGACGACCAGTCGATCTATGCCTGGCGCGGCGCGCGCATTGACAACATACTGGAATTCAATCGCGTGTACCCGGGCGCGCAACAATACAAACTGGAACAGAATTACCGTTCATCACAAACCATTCTGGACGCCGCCAACGCGGTGATTGCGAACAACCGCCAGCGGCTGGGCAAAAACCTCTGGAGCGCGCGGGAAAAAGGCGAACCGATCCTGGTGTACGGTGCGCATTCTGAATTCGATGAAGCCCAGTTCGTCGGCGACACCATTGAACAGCGTCTGGGCGAAGGCCACAGCGCGCGGGACATCGCCGTGCTGTACCGCTCCAATGCGCAGTCGCGTCTGTTGGAAGAAGCGCTGCTTAAACGCGACATTCCGCACCAGATCTATGGTGGCCTGCGGTTCTTTGAACGCTTGGAAATCAAGGACGTGCTGGCCTACATGCGCCTGGTCAACAACCGCCACGACGACGTCGGATTTGATCGAGTGGTCAACACCCCAACCCGCGGTCTCGGCCTGAAAACCACCAACACGATTCGCAATTTCGCGCAGTTGCAAAAAATCAGCCTGTGGGATTCCGCGCACCGCCTGCTTAAGGAACAACGCCTGGCCGCGCGCGCTGCGCAGTCATTGAGCGGGTTTATGCAGCTGATTGACGCCCTGGATGAAACACGCGATGACAAATTGGAAAACCTGTGCAGCGCCGTGATTGAGCGCACCGGACTGCAGGACCACTACCTCAAAGAACCGCCGGAAAAAGCCCGCACCCGTCTGGAAAACCTGGATGAATTGATCAACGCCACGGAAATGCACAGCCTCACCGACGAGGAGCGTGAATTCGGCATCTCACCGCTGGCGTCTTTTCTCAGCGCGGTGTCGCTCGACGCCGGCGATGCCGATGGACGGGACGTGCCGCATGTGCAGCTGATGACCCTGCACGCAGCCAAAGGTCTGGAATTCCCGACCGTGTTCATCGTTGGCCTTGAACAGGGACTTTTCCCGCACCAGAATTCCATGGACGACCCGGCCCGTTTGCAGGAAGAACGGCGGCTGTGTTACGTCGGCATCACCCGCGCCGAAAGCCAGCTGATCCTGAGTTACGCCACTTCGCGTCGCGTGCGCGGTCAAATCAGCGCCGCCCTGCCGTCGCGGTTTCTGCGTGAAATTCCCGCTGAATTGATGCGTCAGATGCGCGGCAACATCCACAGACAGGCGGGATTCGGCGGCGCGCCATCCAGTGCACCGACCGCTCGAATCGAAACCTATGACCACCCGTACCGCATCGGCCAAAGCGTGTTGCACGCCAGCTTCGGCGAGGGCGTGATCACCGACCTCACCGGCAAAGGCGATTACACCCAGGTGCTGGTGCAGTTCGAGTCGGTTGGCCCCAAAGTGCTGGCGGTGAAATTTGCCAAACTGGAAATCCTGCAGCCGTCGAACTGAACATATTGTTTTGCCGTGGTGCGATGACCGCGCACACCCATCGGCTGCATCAAACGGCCGGCATCCATCGGCTGAAAAAATCGCACTGGTCCAGCGTCACCACGTTCACCACGCCACTTTTTCAAACACCACGCGATTGGCCAGGGCGCCCGAAGCCAGAAATCCGGTGATGGCGTCGTTTTCATCGCGAACAAACTGCACTTTCCTGAAATTGGCCGAAGCGGTCGAAAATGTGTCCGCTTGATAGGCGGTCAAGCGTATGGGGTTTAAGCGCACATGCTGGGCATGCAAGCGCCCGTCGATTTCCACCAATTCATAGCGGGTCATGATTTCCGCGCTGTAATAGGCGCCAACGTATGCACTCAGATCCACGTGGGTGGCGTCAAACGCCGGCAAGTTGATTCGGGGTGCACGCAACTCACCGTTCAGGCCAATGACCCAAAACAACGAGTCCGATGCGCCCGTGCCGTTGTCGGAAAAGCGCACAGACAGACTGCTTTGCGGGTTAAACATGAATGTCCTTGGGCCCACCTGATGCAAAACCGCTTTGTCATTGCTGCCGTGCTGGGCGAAATACAGTTTTTCATCGTCTGCTGTGATGTCGAAGATCAAACCGTCAAAAAGTTCGTAGCTGCCAACACACCTTTGCAGTTCATCCGTTGTGGCCGCATTCCATGCCTCTGGCACAGGTTCCGCGCCTTGCATCATCAGGTCCGCCACCGCGAAAGCCAACCCAGCCGGTTCCACATCGTCGCGATTGGCCAGCACAGCCACCACAAGGTCCTGATCCGGCACCCTGAGCAAAAACGCCCGATAGCCGGCATCCCGGCCGCCGTGTGACCAGGTCTCATGACCGCGGTATGGGCGCAACTCCTGACCTCTGGCGTGCACGGCCGGCGCATTGTTTTCAGCATTTGTGCGCTGCCGCATGGCGTCAAACACCGCTTTGGAACCCACCGCATGGGTGCTGAAATTCTTACCCCACTTCATCAAGTCCGATGCCGTGGTCTGCAACCCCGTGGCGCCCACGTGGGCCATGTTCAGATTGGCTTTGACAAACGCCCCACCGGCTTTAGCATAGGAATACGCCCTGTTTTTTATGGGTCGGGTGATGTCGTCGTAAAACATTGTGTGCTGCATGCCAAGGGGTTTGAATATCCGCTCGGTGGTGAATTCCTGCAAGGATTTTTGCGTCACGCGCTGAATGATCTGCGACAGCAGAAAATAATTGGAATTGCTGTATTCATAGGCAGCGCCAGGCGCAAAATTTGTGCCGGTTTGCAAACGCAGCAGACGCAATACCTGTGCATCCGTTCTGACGTCCCCATTGAGCCAGCCGGCCATGCCCATCAATGTCCATCGTTCCCTGATCCCGCTGGTGTGGTCCAACAAATGCCGAATCTTGACTGGCGCATTCATGCGCAACTCCGGCAGGTATTTTTTGACCTCGTCGTCCAGCGCAATCAATCCCTCATCAAGCAACATCAACACTGCAAATGCTGTGACCTGCTTGGACAATGATGCCACATGAAAAACCGTGTCGGCGCCGATCGGCGCGGCGTATTCCAGTTGCGCCAATCCCACGTGTCGGGTGATCAGCTCATCGCCTGAGAAGATCGCCACGGCAACCCCCGGTTCAGTGTCACTGCCCCAAGGCTTGAGCAATTCATCCAGGGCAGCGTTCACGTCGTCGGTCGCTTTGGCCATCGACGCATGGGCCAGCAGCAGGGTGAGAGCAATCGCCAGCTGTGTTTTGATTTTCATGAAGATGTGCATAAATCCTCGCTTGAGTCATGTTAAGTCCTGACCATTGTGAGGATTGCTCTCGCAAAAGCGACCGGATTTACAAAGTCGCACCTGCATTATTTGGTGTTTTTTTTAAGGTCTCTTTTCCGCGTTGGAGTCATTGTCCAATGGCGGGTGTTTTTTTCTGTAATCCGTCGGCGTGCAGCCTTGAAATTTCCTGAAGGCCGCATTGAATGAAGATTTGGAATTGAAGCCCACCGAATACAAGACATCCAGAACCGTCATTTCCGGATATTGTTGCAACAGCGTTTTGGCTCTGGCGATGCGATGACTGTTGATGTATTCAAAAAAACTCATCCCCAACTCCTGATTGATGGCTCTGGAAATTTCAGATGGACTCAGTTGCATTTGCCTCGCCAGTTTCTTCAAGTGCATGTCCTCATCCAGATAGGGCATTTCACTGTCCATGTGCGATGACAGAAGATTGACGACATCTGAAGCCTGTACATCGGTGTGTTTCGCCTTGTGTGCGATTCTGACCAGATCTTTATCCATTTGACTGAATGCCTTGGGTTGCAACAAGGCCATGAGAACAAACCAGGTGGTGATGGCCAATGCAAGCATGGCAATGATTGCCTGCAATGCACTGAACCAGGCGGATTGATTGCTGAAAAGCGCCAAGACTTTTAACACCACCAATGTGTGCGACACCAGGGACACGATCAACAGTTGGAACAGCCATCTCAGGGTCACCGAACCGCCGCCGAAGCCGTGCTGCCGTGACAAGGATCTGAATTTGATCAAGAGCAGGAATGAAGCCAGAATATACAGGTAATATTGAACATGGATGAGCCAGGTGAGGGTCAGGTATTCAGCGTCCGTCAGCAATGCGATGGCTTGCGTTGGCTGCACTGAGGCCAATTTCAGCTGATCACCGGGCAGTGCCAGCATCGAAGCCAGCAGCAGCGGCATCAGATGCCACAGGTGTTGCCTTCTCAAAACCATTCCGCTGAAACAACTGGCGGCAATAAAGCCGTAAAAGAAAGGCATTTGCGCCAGATTCAACAGGGTTCGCAGGGCCTGCAGCCACTCACGCTGCAAGAATGGCAAATCGGCGACCAGAAAGCCCGAAACATCGATGGCGGTTAACACCAGGAACACAGCAAATAAACGATTTGCCAAGCGACGCGGCGAATTGTTCAACAACAAAAATACGGCCAGCAACAGACACGTGAAACCGATCAGTACAGCCAGATAATTCAAATCCTTGGTCTCCTAAACCACGTCAATGCGTTGATTTGATCCTGTGGATCGAATGCATTGTATCATCCGGTAATGGCCGGCATCTGAACCAGCAGACTTGGACCATTTTCCTGTACGCAGCATATTTCGTGTACCAACAACAACAGGATGACAGCTGCAGGCCATTGATCGACGCGCCGCTGGCCAGTCAGTGCACACCGACACAGGCCATACGGATTGAGTCCTGTGCCTGAAAAATGAAAACCCCTGGACGATGCAGGGGTTTTCGCGTTTGATCTGTCACGCCCGATGGACGTGTGACTGTGTGCCGGTGTTTTAGAATATGTAGACAAAGATGAACAGGCCCAGCCACACCACGTCAACAAAGTGCCAGTACCAGGCCACCGCCTCAAAGGCGAAATGATTTTCCGGCCTGAAGTGCCCGCGGATGACGCGCACCGTGATCACCGTCAGCATGATCGCCCCCAGGGTCACGTGCATGCCGTGGAATCCGGTCAACATAAAGAATGTGGAACCGTAAATGCCCGAGCTGAGTTTCAAATTCAGGTGTTGATAGGCTTCCATGTATTCGTAGGCCTGGTAGTACAGGAACGTGGCACCGAGCAGCACGGTCAGAATCAGCCAGACGATGATCTGCATGCGGTTGTTGGCCTTGACCGCGTGGTGCGCGATGGTCACGGTGACCGAGCTGGCCAGCAGCAGCAGGGTGTTGATCAATGGCAGGTGATACGGATCAATGATTTCAAACGAGCCGTTGAGACCGCCGGGGCCGTTGGTGGGCCACACGCCTTCGTAGCCGGCCCACAGGTGTTCCTGCGTCATCAGGCCGGTGCCTTCGCCGCCCAGCCAGGGCACAGAAAACATGCGCGCATAAAACAGGGCGCCAAAAAATCCGGCAAAAAACATGACTTCTGAAAAGATGAACCAGATCATGCCCATGCGGAATGACGTGTCCACCTGCTTGTTGTAGTAGCCGCCTTCGCTTTCCTTGATCACTTCACCAAACCAGCCGAACAGCATGAACAATATCACCGCCAGACCCAGATACATCATCCACGGCGTGGCGCCTGAATCGCTGTTCAGCATGTTGGCTGCGCCGATGGCCAGCAATGAGATGCCGACGGAGCCGACGATCGGCCATTTGGCCAGATGGGGTACGTAGTATTTTTCAGTGTTGACTTCAGACATACATATTGCCTCTGTTTAAGTTGCTGCGCGGCCTTCAGCCACGTTTTTCAAGTTGCCGGTTGTTTACTGCCGTTTCATTGCCTGCGTGGGCCGCATTGCCTGTCGCTTCGGCTTCGCCCATTTTAAAAAATGTGTAGGACAAAATCAGCGTTTCAATGTCAGCCGGCAAATCCGCGTCGACGATGAAACGCACCGGCATGACTTTCTCTTCCTGCGGTTGCAGCAGTTGCTGTGAGAAGCAGAAACATTCCGTTTTGTTGAAATACCTGGACGCTTCACCCGGTGCGACGCTGGGCACAGCCTGTCCGGTGACGTCCACACTGGCCAGGTTTCTGGCCACATATTCGGTTTGGTACATTTGTCCCGGCGTGACTTGCATCTGGAACTGCACCGGCTTGAACTCCCACGGCAATGCGCTGTTGACATTGGCATCGAACTGCACCGTCACCGTGCGCGCCACCGGGTTGTCCAAGCGGGCAAAATCTTCGGCCCGCACGATCCCGGTTTTGCCGTTGATGCCGGCGGCCTCGCAGAGCACGTCGTACAGCGGCACCAGTCCATACGGCACGGCCACCGCCATGCCCAGCACCGTGATCAGGCACCAACGCAGCGTTTTGCGAATTTCAGGCGCCATTCAACATCACCCCTTTGGACATCACCAGATAGATAAATCCGGCAAACACCAGCACTGCAACACACGCCAGCACGGCCGCGGTGCGGCGCGCCTTTCTGCGTTTATTCTGCCAATGGGGATCTGCCGTCATCGCCGCCGGTCTCAATGCGTGTGCACATTGGCCAGTTGCGCGTCGTCCACCGGCTCGCCTTTGTCAAAGGTGTGATACGGCGCCGGTGAAGCCACGGTCCACTCCAGGCCCTTGGCACCTTCCCACGGTCTGGCCGCGGCTTTCTCACCACCGCGCGCGGTTTTCCACACGATGTAGACAAAGAACACCTGCGCCAGTCCGAACGCGAAACCACCGTAGGATGAAATCATGTTGAATTCAGTGAACTGGGTGCTGTAATCCGGAATCCGTCGCGGCATGCCGGCCAGCCCAAGGAAGTGCTGTGGGAAAAACAGCACGTTGACTGAGATCGTTGACCACCAGAAATGAATCTTGCCCAGCCGTTCACTGTACATGTGACCGGTCCATTTCGGCAACCAGTAATACACCCCGGCGATGATGGCAAACACCGCGCCGGTGACCAGCACATAATGGAAATGCGCGACCACAAAATAGGTGTCGTGGTACTGGAAGTCCGCCGGCGCTATGGCCAGCATCAGACCGGAAAATCCACCGATGGTGAACAACACCACAAAGGCAATGGACCACAGCATCGGCGTTTCAAAAGTCATCGAGCCGCGCCACATGGTGGCCACCCAGTTGAACACTTTGACCCCGGTGGGGATTGCGATCAACATGGTGCTGTACATGAAAAACAGTTCCCCGCCCAGCGGCATGCCCACGGTGAACATGTGGTGCGCCCAGACGATGAACGAGAGAAACGCGATCGAGGCCGTGGCATAGACCATGGACACATAACCAAACAGCGGCTTGCGTGCAAAACTCGGCAGAATCTCGGAAATGATGCCAAAGGCCGGCAAAATCATGATGTACACTTCCGGGTGTCCGAAGAACCAGAAAATGTGCTGGAACAACACCGGATCACCGCCACCGGCGGCGTTGAAGAAACTGGTGTCAAAGTAGCGGTCGGTGAGCAGCATGGTCACCGCACCGGCCAGCACCGGCATCACCGCAATCAGCAGGAACGCAGTGATCAACCAGGTCCAAACAAACAGCGGCATTTTCAGATAACCCATGCCCGGCGCACGCATGTTCATGATGGTGGCAATGACGTTGATTGCGCCCATGATGGAGGATATCCCCATGATGTGCACGGCAAACACCAGAAACGCGACGTTGTTGCCGCCTTGCAGCACCAGCGGTGGATACATGGTCCAGCCACCCGCCGGTGAACCGCCGTCCATGAAGAATGTCGACAGCAAGATCGCAAAGGCGAAAGGCAGCAGCCAGAAGCTCCAGTTATTCATGCGCGGCAGGGCCATGTCCGGCGCGCCGATCATCATCGGAATCATCCAGTTGGCCAGACCAACGAACGCCGGCATCACGGCGCCGAAAATCATCACCAGGGCGTGCATGGTGGTCAGCTGGTTGAACAGATTGGGCTCCAGGTATTGCAGTCCGGGCTGGAACAACTCCAAGCGGATCAGCATCGCCATGGCGCCGCCGAGAATAAACATGGTCAGGGCGAACACCAGATACAGGGTGCCAATGTCCTTGTGGTTGGTGGTCATCAACCAGCGATTGACGAATCCCTTCGGCTTGTGATCGTGATCGTGGTCGTGGTGACCGTGTTCGTTTGCAGTGGTTTGACTCATAACAACTCCGCTCGTAATCTGCTGATTAACCTTCTTTGACTTGTTTCACATCCGCTGGCTGGATCGCATCCCCCGCGGCGTTGCCCCATGAATTCCGGGTGTAGGTGATGGCCGCAGCGATGTCACTGGCCGACAGTAAATTGCCGAACGCCTGCATCGCCGTGCCGGGGCGGCCATTGACCACCACATCGATTTGCACCTGCGGATCGCCATTGACCACCGCATTGCCGGCCAATGACGGGAACGCCGGCGGCATGCCCTGACCGTTGGCCTGGTGGCAGGCGGCGCACTGGCTGTTGTACACCTGCTGGCCTTTTTCCAGCAAGTCTTCCCTGCTCCATTCTTGTGTTTCCATCACGGCCACGGCCTGTTGCTCGCCTTTCTGCGCAGCGACCCATGTGGCGTAATCTTCTTTGGACAGCACTTCAACCACCACCGGCATGAAACCGTGGTCCTTGCCACACAATTCGGCGCACTGACCGCGGTAAACACCGGGTTCTTTTACGTGGGTCCAGGCCTGGTTAATGAACCCCGGAATGGCGTCCCGCTTCCAGCCGAAATCGGGCACCCACCATGAATGAATCACGTCATCCGAAGTGAGCAGGAAACGCACGTTGGTGTTGGCCGGAATCACCAGGCGTTTGTCCACGTCCAGCAGATAATTGTCCACGGTGTTGACGTTCACGCCGGCGCCCACTTGACGCGCCTGATTGCTGTCGGCCTTGAGGGTGCTGAGGAAACCAAAGCCCTCATCCAGGTATTCGTATTTCCATTTCCATTGATAGCCGGTGATTTTGATGGTCATGTCCATGTCCTGCGGCGCGTCCAGCTCGATCAGAGACTTGGTGGAAGGCACCGCCATGGCGACCAGAATCAGAATCGGGATCACGGTCCAGATGATTTCGGCTTTGGTGCTGTGTGAAAATGTCGCCGGCTCGGCGCCTTTGGATTTTCTGAACTTGACAATGGAATACAGCATGACACCAAAAACCAGCACCCCAATGACCACACAAATCCAGAAAATGAGCATGTGCAGATGGAATACGTTCTGACTGAAATCGGTCACACCCTCCGGCATGTTCAAGCCGTATTCTGCAGACGCTGCAGCGGCCATCAACAGACCCGCAATGCTCAATGCTATTCTGTTCACTCTGTTCATCATAGTTAAATTCTACCTTATGTATTTGTCACCGGATGTGGATGAAGATCGAATGCCCGGCACCCGACCGGACACGGTTTTTCAGGCCAGTCAGAAAATAATCCGCGCAATTTTACCACGCAGATCACTGAATATGTGCAGTGAAAAACAAATTTTTTACAGACTTTTAACACACGCACGCAAACGCCGCTGTGCCGGGCACCCGGTCCTGAAATGGCCGCACCGATGTCACTTATTGTGCGTCCTCAGCGGCATCCATCAACAAGATAAAGGCCTGTATCTCAGCCAATTCGCGGTATTGACTGTAGCGCCCCGATGCCCCGCCGTGTCCGGCGCTCATGTTGGTGCGCAACAACACGGTGTGTGCATCGGTCTTGACGCGCCGCAAACGCGCAACCCACTTGGCCGGTTCCCAGTACTGCACTTGGGAATCGTGCAGACCGGTGGTGACGAACAGGTTCGGATAATCCCGCGCACTCACCTGATCGTAGGGTGAATAGGACAGCATGTACTGGTACGCTTCGACTTCCGCAGGATTGCCCCACTCCTCAAATTCCCCGGTGGTCAGGGGAATGTCCTCATCCAGCATGGTGGTCACCACATCAACAAACGGCACTTCCGCAATCAGCCCCCGATACAGCTCACCGGCCATGTTGGCCACCGCGCCGACCAGCAGCCCTCCGGCGCTGCCGCCCCAACCAAACACCCGATCGGCGTGACCGTATCCACGCGCCGGCAAATCCCGGGTCACATCAATGAAATCATTGAAGGTGTTTTTCTTGTGCATTAATTTGCCCATTTCATACCAGCCACGGCCTTTGGCCTGAGACCCGCGCACATGCGCAATGGCGAACACAAAGCCCCGATCCAGCAGATTCAGACGACCGATCGAGAACAGCGGATCCACCGAAGAACCGTAGGCGCCATAGGCATACAGCACCAGCGGCCGGCCGGAGAGGGGCTCACCCATGCGATACACCAGTGACACCGGAATCATGGCCCCGTCGCGGGCGCGCACCTGCAGGCGCTCACTGCGGTAATTGGCCGAGTCGAAATCACCTTTCACCCGGTCCCGTTTGAGCAAGGTCTTGCGGTCTGTTTGCAAATGATAGGTATACACACTGCGCGGTGTGGTCATGGATTCGTAGACAATGCGCATCTCCTCACTGGCGGGATCGGGGTTGTAACCGGTCCACAGTGTGTAGGCACCCTCCTCGCCACGGATGTGTTTGCTTTCACCGCTGCGCCAGTTGTACAGTCGAACCTGCCGCAGCCCGTCCTCGCGCTGATCAATCGCCAGCCAGTCGGTGAATGCCTGGGTGTCATAAATCAACACCTCATCGTCGTGCGCAATGATTTCCTGCCAGGCAGACTTGTTGCGCGAATCGGCCGCATCGGCCCGCAGCACGCGGAAATTTTTTGCCTGCCAGTTGCTGGTGATCAGGAACGCGCCGTTGAAATCCTCAATGAAATATTCATGATCGGCCTCGCGCGGCAGAAACACTTTGAACTCATCGCGCGGCCGGTTGCTGGGCAGGTAGTGCACTTCGGACTGGGTGCTGGAGCCCACGTGAATGTAAATGTAATCGCGTGAACGCGACGTATAGCAGCTGGTATAAAAGGTGTTGTCGGTTTCTTCATACACCAGCACGTCGTCGCTCACCGGTGTGCCCAGTTCATGCCGGAACACCTGATAGGGCAACAAGGTGACCGGGTGCTTGCGCACATAGAAAAAGGTGCGGCTGTCGGCGGCCCAGGCGATTGAGCCCGAGGTGTCGTGAATCACATCGGGCAGCAACACCCCGCTGTCCAGATCTTTGATGCGCAGGGTGTACATGCGCCGGGACACGGTGTCTTCGGAAAAGCCGATGAGGCGGTGATCCGGGCTGATGCTTTGTTCGTTGGAATGAAAGTAGTCGTGACCGCGGGCGCGGCGGTTCATGTCCACCAACACTTCAGCGGCGTCCGGCTGGCCGTCGGGATGGCGCATGTAGACGGGGTATTCACCGCCACGTTCAAAGCGCGTAAAATACCAGTACTCGTCCAGCTTGAAAGGCACTGAATCATCGTTCTGCGCCATGCGCGCGATGATTTGATCGTACAATGTTTGTTTGGTTTGTTCCTGTCCGGCCAGCACCGCATCGGTGTAGGCGTTCTCGGCGTGCAAATATTCCAGCACATCGGGGGCGCTGCGTTCATCGTCGCGCAGCCAAAAATATTCATCCACACGCCGCTGACCGTGTTCTGTCATGACGTGTGGTTTTTGCTTGGCTTGGGGCGGTTTCACATCGGGCATTGTTTTGTATTCAGCGGACCCCATGCGGCAGGCACTCAGCGACAACAGACAAACAAGGACGCACAGACGCATGGGCTTTCCACGGTGATCTTAAAGTGCCCGGATTATGCCAGCTTCGCGGGCAGACATCAAGTTTCGACGACGCCACCGCCGCGCCGCGCCAAAGCCAGTCGCCGGCATGTTTTTGCAAGCATTTTCACAGCGCACAGGTCCATACAGTCATGCAACTGAAAGAACGACAGTTTGACGCCTTGCTCGGTCAGTACTACGACGATTTGTACCGCTTTGCATTCTGGCTGTGCAAACAGGAACACCTGGCCCGCGACCTGGTGCAGGAAACCTATTTGCGGGCCTGGAAGGCGATCGGCTCACTGAAAGACCCGAACGCCGCCAAAAGCTGGGTGTTCACCATTCTGCGCCGTGAATTCGCACGCCAGTTTGAACGCAAGGAACCGCCCATCAGCAGCCTGGATGCGCTCGAGGTCGAGCCACCCGACGCCGGGCACAAAACACCCGATGAATGGATGGAAATAGATTTGACACGCCAGGCCATGATGAAACTGGAGCGCAAATACGCCGAACCGTTGTTGTTGCAGATCATCGGCGGATTTTCCTGTGAGGAAATCGCCGATCAGTTGAACATCAGCAAAAGCGCGGTGATGACCCAGCTGTTTCGCGCCCGGGCGCAAGTCAGGAAACAGCTCAGCCGCAGCAGCACGATCGGAAACAAAGCATGAATTATTTTGAATTCAAAAAAATACTTGATGCCGATCCGCATTCACAGGACGCGGCGTTTCAGGACGCCTGCCGCAACGACGCGCGGGCACGCGCCGCGCACCGGCAGGCCATGCACATGGAACGCATCCTGCAGCACGCCGTGAACATCCCGGTGCCGGGCCGCTACAAAGACGCCATTGTATTCAAACAGTGCAACAAGCGCCTGCAAAAACAACGTCGCCGCGTGGTCTGGGCGTTGGCCGCCAGCGTGCTGTTTTCCGTGGCCCTGTCGTCGTTCATCTGGTGGCAGAACCGCCCCAGCGCGGTGGAGGATTTTGTCAGTCGCGCGCTGATGATGGATCCGGTGGTGTACATGAATGAGGAAGAAATCCCCATGCAAGAGGTGAAACGTGTGTTCGCCGAAGTCGGCAGCGAGGTCAGCGACCAGATTGGGCGCATTCGTTTCATGAAAATGTGCGCCACACCCAATGGACAAGGCATTCGCATGGTGATGCTGAACGAAGAAAATCAGCCCTTCACCATTTTATATATGCCCAACACCGAGCTGGATGAAAACCTGGAATTGAACCTGCGTGACCACAGTGGACGGGTGATTGCCCTGGCCAAGGGCTCGGCCGCGATCATTGGCCGGCCACACCAGGAAATGGCGCAATTGCAAAGCAACCTGCGCACTTCGATCAAGCCGATAAGCGACCCCTGATGCCGCTGCAAGAGCCCGGCCAAGCGGCAACAATTGTCGTTGCCGCCCATGGGTGCGGCTGTTAAAATAACCGCTTTTTAAACCACCATTGCACATCATGAGAAATCGGATTTTAATGTTCGGTCTGCTCGGCGTGTGGCTGCACCCGGTGCAGGCACAACAGTCTGGCGGCCACATCAGCGGCAGCGAGGATCAAATCAGCTACCATTACGCCGGCAGCGACACCCGCCTGGGCCTGGGCATCGACAACGACGGCGATGTGCTGGGCGAATTTTTCAAATCGTTCAACAACGACTGGGACCGCAACTGGATCGGCGAAGTGTGGCTGTCGGACGACCGCGGCGGCATCAAGCTCAATCGCCATTGGCTGAGTGGCGCGGACAGTCGCGCAGATTTGCTCGATGAAAACGCCGACATCCGCGTATGGAAAGCTTTTCTGGCCCTGGATCGCGGACGCAACGACCACAGCAAAATGTCCCTCGGCTTTGGCAGCGAGCGCAACAACAGCTTCTGGAATTTCAACCTGTCAACCGCCCTCAGCAATGAGCAACTGATCGACCGCGTGACCGAGTCGGTCAGCGACACCATCACAGGCACACTGAACGGCGTTGACTTCATCCAGGACCGCACCATCACCACCACCACGCTGTGGTACGAACAGGCCTATGACTATGGCCTGGGCGCGCGGTTGGGCCGTTATTTTGATGCCCAGCTGCTGAGACTGACGGCCGGTCTGGATCTGGAACGCGGCGATTACGATTCACAGCAGTGGACCGGTTCCGTGCAACTGGAAAAATACTTCAGCAATTCACCCCACTCCATTGCGCTGTCGCTGGAGAGTCTGCACAAATCCGGCGACTTTGAAACGGACGACAGCGACGCCCGCGCGCAACTGGTCTATCGCTATGATTTTGGCCAGTCGCACGCCCCTTCCACCGTGATTGAACAGGTTGAAGTGGTGGACGAAGAACGCCGCCAGCAATTGCTTAAAGGCGGACGCACGCTGGTGCAGAACGAAGTCGATTTGTCGTCCATGGCCTTCTTCGACCTGGATTCCGATCGCCTGCGACCGGACGCCGTAGAGCATCTGCAGCAACTGGTGAACGATCTCAAGGCCAGCCAGTTGGCCAGCCCGATTCAAGTGATAGGTCACACCTGCTGGCTGGGCACCGAGGCGTACAACATGGATCTTTCCAAACGGCGCGCCAATCGCACCCGCGACTACCTGGTTGAACACGGCGTGGACGCGCAATCAATCCACACCAGCTGGAAAGGCGAAAGCGAACCGCTGTACGACAACCGCGGACCGGACATGGAAAAAAACCGCCGCGTGGTGATCAACTTCCTCAGCATCGAAGAATCCTATGAGGAAAACACCGTGCAGCACAGCGAAGTGCCGATGAAGTGGGTGAAGCGCAAAGTCAAGGCGCCGGCCGGCTGGATTGCGCGTGCCTTGCGCAACCCGGCGCAGCACAAACGCGAGGTCGACGCCTACCGTTTCAGTGAAACCAGTGAAACCATCACCCTGGGTGAAATGCAATTTCTCAACAGCGCGCCGGTGGCCAACGACGACGCCGTTGCGGTGGGTCGCAACGCCAGCGCGGTGCTGATCGATGTGTTGGCCAATGACAGCGATGCCGATGAGAACGATGAATTGCTGATTGTTGCGGTCAGCCCGGCGCAAAACGGCACCGCGATCAACAACGGCACCGCCATCACCTACACCCCGGCCACCGATTTCATCGGCACCGACACCTTCACCTACACCATCGACGACGGGCAAGCCCAGGCCACCGCAACGGTCACCGTGACGGTCAGCAACGCCGCGCCCGTGGCGGTCAACGATGAAGGCATTGCCTTTGGCAGCCAGGTGATCAAAATCGATGTGCTGGCCAATGACAGCGACCCCGATGGCGGCGTGCTGACAGTGGTCTCTATCGGCACCCCGGAACACGGCAGTGCCACACTGAATGCCGATCAAAGCGTGGACTATCAGGCCGACGCCGGCTTCACCGGTCGCGACAGCTTCGCCTACACCATTCGCGATGCCGACGGCGCCGAAGCCAGCGCCTTTGTGCTGATCACGGTGCAGGATGACAACCAACCGCCGGTGGCCGTGGACGATTACTACCCGGCCTGGCGCAACATGCCATTGCACATCAATCTGCTGATCAACGACAGCGATCCGGACGGCGACGCCCTGCAAGTGATTGCGGTGCAGGCCGATGGCATAGTGGGTGAAATCAGCTTTACAGCCAATGGCGATCTGACCTACACCCCTGCAGCGAATTTCAGGGGCACAGAATACTTCAGCTACACCATCAGCGATGGCGTCTTTGAGGACAGCGCGCAGGTGGTGATCAGCGTGATTGACTGAACAGCCGCGACGGGGCCTTGAAGCAGGCCCCGTCGCCATGGTCTGCTGCAGCAATCGGCGCACCGCGCCCTGCGGTGCTCGCAAAATGCCGCCGAATTGTTCATAATGGAGCGCACAAGGCCCGCGGCCAGGCGCCCGGATCAACAACCGACCAGGATTGACCCATGTTTAATGACCTGTTGAACGATTACATGGCTTCGTTTGAAGAAAAAATTGCGACCATCCAAAAAACCCTGCAAAGCGGAGATTTGCAACAACTGTACACCGTGGTGCACAAGATCACTGGATCTTCCGGCAGTTACGGGGTGATGCCGGTGTATCAGGAAGCACTTCAGGCCGAAGCACTGATTCGGGAAAAGGACGCCATTGACGGCGCATTGGAACAAGCCGTCAATAACCTGGTCCAGGCCATGCAGGATCAGATCAGCGGCTGAGATCCCACCGGGTGCGTTGGCGCCGTTTTACTGCTTAAATAATTCAAGCCGCATCCAGTGGCGCATCCGGAGCCGTGGTTTTGTCATCGACACCACCTGCGTCGTTGTCGTCGCCGTCACCGCCATTCTTCTTGGGCATATAATGCAGCCACACCAGCCACACGATCAACGCATCCAGAATGATCAGGGCTTGCCACAAATACAAATGGAACCAATCGAACCACACGCGGTTCCACTGCAACAGATAGAACAGTGAAATGATGCGCACCGTGTTGAGCAGTTGAATGGCGATGAACCCGTAGATCATGCCTTTGAGTTTGTACAGCCAGGGCGCTGGAAATGCCACCAAAGCAGAAAACAGAATGATCAGGGCTTCCACCCCGTTGCATCCGGGCGCAATCTGGATGGCGTGCCCTTTGACGCTGCGCAGTTGATCGCCGTCGGCAATCACCGATGGATCAAAAATCTGTACAATCCACGAACTGAACTGGGCAATCAATGATGTGAACGGTAAAACCACCGCCTGGCGCACAGGCTCCAGCAGCTCCAGAAAGAACAAGGTGAGCAAAAGCACAACAAATATCACTGTGAATCGAAGCATGGCACGCAAACGTCCGTATAAAAATCGCCACATTCTAGCACAATCAACGCAGCAGCACAGCATCCCCGGACGCACGGCTCGCAGCTGAGCCGACCTGCAGATGAATGCCATCGGTCGTGGCCCACAATTGCGCGGCCACGATGCACCTGTTGCGCCACAGTTTGGCCGCCGGGGTTAATAAACATTTAAGATTCGTTTAACATTTAGTTAACAGAAACATTAGTAAAATTTTCGCATCCATCATAAAGTTCTCCTAAGCGAAAAGAGAAACAAATATAGGGCATCTATAATTCTAATATGCCCAAGATGTCAGCAAAGTGCATCTTGGGCTTTTTTTTTAGACCACCGGGAGTGAACATGAAAATTCTTGTCGTCGAGGACAACACCGACATTGCGGCCAACATCGTAGACTACCTTGAAGACCGCAGTCACATTGTTGATTACGCCGGCGACGGCATCACCGGCCTGCATTTGGCGGTGACCAATGACTTTGATGTGATCGTGCTCGATCTGATGCTGCCGGGTCTGGACGGTCTGGATTTGTGCAAGAAATTGCGCAAGGAAGCCAATAAATCCACCCCCGTGATCATGCTCACTGCGCGCGACACGCTGGAGCAAAAACTGGAAGGTTTTGAATACGGCGCCGACGACTACATGGTCAAACCGTTCGCCCTGCAGGAACTGGAAGCCCGCATCACGGTGCTGGGCAACCGCTCGAAAAACTCCCTCAAGCGCGTGCTCAAGGTGGCCGATCTGGAATACAATCTGGACAGCCTGACAGTGAAACGCGCGGGCAAGGAAATCAAGATGAATCCCACCGGCTTGAAGCTGTTGCAGATTCTGCTGGAATCCAGTCCCTACGTGGTGCCACGCGAAGAACTCGAGATCAAGGTGTGGGGCGAAGAAATGCCGGACAGCGATTCACTCAGGGTGCACATACACTCATTGCGATCGATCATTGACAAACCCTTCGATTCTCAGCTAATTTATACACGTCACGGCATCGGATATTACATCAAGGACCCGAATGAAGTTTCGGAATAGCTTAAAAAATCGAATCATCATTGCCTTTCTGGCATTCAGTACATTACTCACCACATTGTTTGCAGTCACTGCGCTGTCCATTCGCGAACACTTGCAAACCAACCTGATCGGCCAAACCATCAAGGAAGACCTGGACGATTACATGCAGCGTCTGGCCAACGACCCGGAGAAAACCATCGGTGAACCGATCTCCAAAAACGTCACCGGTTTGTTGACCACCCCGGAAAAACTGCCCCTGCAATTGCCCCTGCATTACGCCGATCTCAGCGACGGCGTGCACGAAGTCGAGGAAGACGGCAAAATTTACAAGGTGGCGGTGAACAAAAAACATCAATACCAGGACAGCCCGATCTGGGGCTACGTGAAATACGACATCAGCCACATCAGTCGGGAAAACAACTTTGTTTACCTGATCCTGGCCGGCGTGTTCGTGCTGTTTTTGATCATTGCCTATCTGCTGGCCCTGGTGGTGTCACGCAAAGCCCTGAAGCCCTTGAGTGAACTGGCTTCCAGAGTTGGCAACCTGGGCAACAACATCCACCCGGACATTCTGTCCACGCATTTTCCCGACGACGAAGTGGGCAAACTGGCGCAGGCGCTGGATGACTACGCCGAGCGTTTGACCAATTACGTGATCCGCGACAAGGAATTCAACGCCGATGTCAGCCACGAACTGCGCACGCCGCTGACCATCATCACCTCCACCGTGGAACTGCTGATGTCCAACCCGTCACTGGATGAAAAGATCAAGGGCCGCATTTTGCGCATTGAGCGGGCCGCCAGACAATCCACGGAACTGATCGAAACGCTGCTGCTGCTGGCGCGCGAAGAGCGCAAGGAACACAAAGACTTCGACCGCACAGCGGTGGGGCGGATCGTGAAAAACATCATTCAGCAATTCGAACCGACCCTGCAACTGAAACCTTTGCAGACCCGCATCGTTGAGAACGACTGGTTGCAGGTGAAAGCCCCGCCATCGGTGGTTTCAGTGGTGCTCAGCAACCTGATCGGCAACGCCATTAAATACACGCCTTCAGGCACCATCACCATCACCATAGACAAATACAGCGTGACGGTGTCCGATCAGGGCGAAGGCGTGGATGAAGCCGAGTTGCCGAAACTGTTTGACCGGCATTTCCGCGGCAAGAAAGTCACCAGCAAAGGCTCCGGTCTGGGGCTGGCCATCGTCAAGCGGCTGTGCGATCTGTACCATTGGCACATCGACATCCGCAAAAATGAGCACAACGGCCTGTCGGCAGAATTGACCTTTCGCGAAGCGTCGAAGAAAATATCGGCATGAACCGGCAGCACCCGTCCTTGTTCGCCCGTTTGCGGCGTTTTTGCCGCACCGGCGATCTGGCAGAGATAGAGGCCTTGCTCAACCGGCAGACCCCATGGCCGGAAACACCCCCGCACGAACAACCGCTGTTGCACACCGCTCTGAAACACGGCCATTGGCCGGTGGCGCGGCATCTGCTCAAACTCCGGTCAGAACTGGATCAGGATCCAACACCGGCCCTGGTGGCGGCCAGCCAATGCAAACGCGATGACATCACTGGCATTGAATTGATCCTGACGCACAACGACGATGCCAACTGCTGTGGGCGCAATGGACGCACGGCACTGATGACCAGCGCCCTGTTGGGCCATGTGGAGAAAGTCAAACGCCTGTTGCAACAGGGGGCCCGGGTCAATCCTCAGGACAGTCACGGCATGAGCGCACTGCTGGACGCCGCCAGCGCCGGCCACACCGCGATGTGTGCGCTGCTGCTGGAACACGGGGCACAGGTCAACCAGAGCAATCGCAACGGCGAAAACGCACTGTGGCTGGCCATGCACAGCGGTGAAAACCGGGTCAATGAAGCACTGATTCGCCTGCTGCTGGATCACAACGCCGACCCCAGCGCGCGCACCCATCGGGGCAAGAACGCGCTGGATGCACTGGAACGCTTGCCCAAAAACCTGCAAGAGCGCATTCGCAGCGCGGCCTTCAACAGCCAGCAAATGGAATTGCCCTTGTTTGCAGACACCCCGGCCAATGAAGCACCGGCCGTTGCAGAGCGCGAACTGCCGGAACCGCACTCAGCGCGTTCAGACGCCGTGGCATCGGTGCTAAAAACCGAGCCTTGTTCGGCACCAGACGGCTGGTTCGAAGCCGCAATGCAAGGCCACATCGGCCGCATCAACAACTGGCTCGCAGGCGGATGCGAGATCAATGCCCGCGATGAAAAAGGCTGCACTGCCCTGATCCATGCCTGCGGTTGCAACCACCGCGCGCTGGCGTCTTTTTTGCTGCAAAAACACGCCGACGCCACCCTGCGCAGCGACAACGGCAGCACCGCATTGTCCAGTGCCGTGATGGGGCGCAGCAATTCAGTGGTTGAATTGCTGTTGCGACACGGCGTCGATGCCAACGGGCGAGGTCCGGGCGATTACCCTTGCATATCTCTGGCCGTCAGCCAGTGGAACGATGGCGCACTCAGTCTGCTGCTCGCACAGGGCGCCGACCTTGAGACGCGCGATCCGGACGGCAATGGCTTGATGCACCTGCTGGCGCGGGCCGCCGAGTACTACAGTGATTTGAGCAAAGCCCGCGCCACCCTGCAGTGCCTGCAGCAGCACCGCCTGGACATCGACCAGCTGGATGGTCTGAAAAACAGCGCATTGCACATCCTCTGTGGTGCGCACAAACAGCGCCAGTACCGCGCCGATGATGCGCGCGTGGCGGCGCTGGTGCACCAGCTGCTGAAGAACGGCGCACAGGCCAAACGGACCAATCAGACCGGCCACACTGCGTTGCAGCTGGCAAAAAAACACCGTCTGAACAACACCGCAGGCGTTATACTTTCTTTTTTGAACCGCTGGTGAACCCGTCGCTGTGAAAAAACACACGCTGGAGAAAATATTCGAGCAGCATCGCCCATTGATCAGCAAGGCGGTGCACGCCCAGCAGACACAGATTTTGGGCATCACCGTCGACGACATCGAACAGGAAGTGTGCATCCGCCTGATAAAAGTTTTACAAAGTGACCGGGAAATTACACACCTTGCGTCTTATATATACAAGATGACCTCAAATGTGATCATCGACCTGGCCCGGAAACAGCAGAAATTCCAGCTGGAAACCGGCATGCCGGAAGAAGCGTCGGAAGACCAACGACCGGAATGGGCCAATGAACTGGCCGAACCCAGTGAGTACACCGAGGACGGTGAATTGATGCGCATCGTACAGGATGCCATCGAATCCCTGCCGAAAGCGCGCCGCATGGCGGCGAAAATGCGGTTGCAGGGATTCTCCATCAAGGAGATGTGCGAACTGACCGGCTGGTCTTTTTATAAGGCCGAAAACCTTTCCAAGCGCTCCATGCTGGCGCTGCGGGAAAAATTGCAAAAAGCAGGTGTGAGTTATGAAGTTGACTGAACAGCAAATCGCAAAAATGATGCGCTCCGGAGGCCCGGCCTCGGCGCAGGCCATTGAAGATTTTCATTGCGCCGCCGTTGGTTCGGCTGAACACATGCAACGCCTGGAAGAGTTGCTGAACGACCCCGCCTGTGCCCAGGCACTGAAACTGTCTCAAGCCCTGGCGCCCTGGTCGCGTGCTGTGGCCGGCTCGGTTGAAAACGCTCAAGGCAATCGCTTTGCGCGCGCCTTGGGTCAGTACTTCAAACCGCTGATGGCCGCCACCGCAATGGCCGCCGTGTTGCTGATTTCCCAACCACTGAATCGCATGCACAACGGGCACGTCACACCGCAAGCACCGGTGCAGCATGTGGTTGCAGATCAAATTCACAAAGACGACTTCAATCAAACCGATCGGATGTCGAAAATAGAATTTGATGCACCGTCCAGCACTGAACAGGATTCTCTGTCCGCATTCGCATTCAGCTGATTGCAGATGACCCCACTTGCTGAGCTGCGTGCTCAGCTGATTCAACAATACGGCCTGGATCGCCTGGACTGCGACGCCCTGTTGGGCACTGCTTTGAAGCAATCCCGCGCCTGGCTGTACGCCCACACCGACCATTGTCTGAGTGTTGAACAATGCCACACCCTGCACCGCTGGGCGGCACGACGTCAGCGCGGCGAACCGCTGGCCTACATCCTCGGGCACAAGGAATTCTATGGCTTGCAACTTAAGGTCAACGAACACACGCTGGTGCCGCGTCCAGAAACGGAATTGCTGGTGGATCTGATCCGCGCGCTGCCACACCCTCCGACAGACATTTTGGATTTGGGCACCGGCAGCGGCGCAATCGCCCTGGCGCTGGCCAGTGTGATGCGCAACGCTGAAATCACTGCGTGTGAACAAAGCGCCGACGCCCTGGCTGTGGCCCAAAGCAACGCCGCAGAACTGGGCTTTGAGCGGATCAATTTTGTGCAGGGGCACTGGTTTGATGCCGTGCCCGGCCAACGCTTTGATGCGGTGGTCAGCAACCCGCCATACATCGACCCGCAGGACCCGCATCTGCCGGCCTTGTCGCACGAGCCGCGCAGCGCGCTGATCGCCAGCGATTCGGGACTGGCCGATTTGCACGCCATCATCGCTGCTGCGCCCGCGCATTTGCGCGACGGCGGATTGCTGCTGCTGGAACATGGGCACAGGCAACAAGCCCAGGTTATGGCGGCCATGCAACAGCGCGGTTACACCCACATCCAGGGCCATCGGGATCACGCCGGCCTGGCGCGCGCGGTTTCGGCGCACTGGCACGGCGCGTAAATTTTCTGCTAAAAGCGCAATCGACCGGTCAGGGTCTGCCAGAACATCACCCAGTCTCCCAACAGCGAATACCAGGGATGTGTGAAGGTGGCCGGCCGATTCTTCTCAAAAAAGAAATGCCCGACCCAGGCAAAACCGTAGCCGATCAACGGCAACAGCCACAACAGCACCCAGCGCTGGCTGAAAACGGCAAAGCCCAGGGTCAGCAGCACACAGGCCGAACCGATCACGTGCAAGCGGCGGCACACACGGTTGCTGTGTTCCTGCAGATAATAGGGATAAAAGTCGGCAAAAGTCTTGAATTGTTTGGCTGGGGCTTGCATGTCAGGCAGTATAGCACAGGCCAGGATCGGACCACCACTCGAGACGGGCCGAATCGTCCGCCTCAGGCGCCGGCATTGTGGTTGCATTGAGCCACCCGCTGCGTGCGATCGAATGCCCTCAAGGATGGACAGAGTCCGGCCCGACTCGTTATAATCGAACGGATTCAAACACTTTGGTCTGACGATGCATCGGAGGAAATTTAAAGCCCGCACGGTTGTGCTCCTGCTCGGACTGGGTCTGGCTGGCTGCAACAACGATGCGCAGGATTTTAAATTTGCCAGCAGTTCATCCATCGTCGATGGCCAAAAAATCTATCGCCATTCTCTGGATGGCAAACCGACCACCCTGGACCCGGTCCGCGCAGCGGTGATTTATTCCAATTTCACCGTGCTGAATATATTTGACACCTTATACACCTATAAATACCTGGCGCGGCCGTATCAATTGAAACCCAATTTGGCCGTTGACATGCCCACGATATCCGACGACGGGCTGGAGTACACCATTCAAATCAAGCCCGGCGTGACATTTCACGACCACCCGGCTTTTGCCAACGGCACGGGTCGCGAAGTCACCGCCGAAGATTTTGTGTATTCATTGAAACGCATGTTTGATCCGGCCAACTTGCCGCAGGGCGCGTGGCTGTGGCAGGGCCGCATCGAAGGCCTGGATGAATGGAAACAGGCCGGATCGGATTACACGCAAGCGGTCGCCGGCCTGTCGGCACCGGACCGATACACCATCCGCATACGCCTCAAGCAACCCTATCCACAGCTGATTTACACTCTGGCCATGGGCTATTCGGCCATTGTCCCGCGCGAAGTGGTGGAACGCCTGGGGCAGGAATTTGGCGCCCACCCAATCGGCTCCGGTCCATTCATTCTGGAATCGTTCAACAGCGAAAAAGCGGTGTTGCGCAAAAACCCGGCGTTCCGGCAAGAGCCGCTGGATTTGGCCGCCGAAGGTTTTCAATCTGATGTGCATGGTTTCACCGGCATCGAAACCCTGCAAGGCCGTTCTCCGCCGTTCATTGACCGGCTTGAACTGCATTACATCGACGAATCCGCCTCGCGCTGGAACTCCTTCACCAAAGGCAATGAGATCCAATACACCACCGTGCCCAAGGAACAGCAAAGCACCGTGATCCTGTCGAAAAAACCCATGCAGCTGCACCCGCAGATCACCGACAATTTTCACCACATGTTTGGCATGGAAGTCGGTTTTGTCTACTCCGGCTTTAATATGGACGATGCCGATTTCGGCCGCAACGGCGATGCTGAACACGACCGCAAAAGCCGCGCACTGCGCTGCGCCATCCGCAAGGCGTACAATTGGGATCAGCGCAACCGCGCTTTCTATTTTGGCCTCGGCACTGTTTTTCCCGGCATCATCACGCCCACGGTGCCAGAATTTGATCCCACACTGTCAAACGATTCGATAAATCACGACCCAGCCGGTGCGCGTGAATTGCTGGACGCGGCCGGCTGGACACCGGATAACCTGCCGGTGTTTGAATACCACACCAACGGCGGCACCCTGTATCGCCAGTTCTTTGAACAAACCCGCGGCTTTCTGGACAAAATTGGTTACCCGCAAAACAAAGTGGAGTTCCACCCCTATGCCAGCTTCGGCAATTTTTCCCAGGCGGTGAAAAACAAAAAAGCCAAGTTTTTCTTTATGGCCTGGTCACTGGATTACCCGGACGCAGAAAACACCCTGCAGCTCATGTATGGTCCGAATGAATCGCCCGGCTCCAATGCATTTAATTACAAAAACCCCGAATTCGACCGTCTGTTTGAGCAGGCCAAGGCCATGCTGCCTTCGCCGCAGCGCACCGAATTGTACCGGCGCATGAATCAAATGATCATCGACGACTGCGTGATCATTTCCGGTCTGTCGCGCAATCGCATTCATCTGTGGCACAAGAACATCATCATGTATCCCGATCGTGAAATTCTCAGCGGGTTTTTCATTCGCTACGTGGACGTCAAATAGGCATGGGCACGGGTCAGTTCATTGTCCGCAAACTGTTGCACGGCATCCCGCTGCTGTTGGGCGTGACCTTTGTGGCCTTTCTGTTGATGGTGTATTTTGGTCCTGACCTGACCTATGAAAAACTCAGCAAAAACCCCACCGCCGAGGAAATCCGTGAAGTGCGGGCACAACTTGGATACGATCAACCCTTTGTGCTGCGCTACGGCCTGTTCCTGAAACAGCTGGTGACCCTGGACTTTGGGCTTTCATTGGTCAAAGACCGCAACGTATTGAGTCTCATGGCCGAAAGCATTCCGGTGTCGATGCTGCTGATTCTGCCCGGCTTTGTGTTGGGCAATCTGCTGGCCATCGCCCTGGCCTTGCTGGCCGTGCATCACCGCGGGCGCTGGCCCGACAAACTCATCATGACCGCCTCGGTACTGGGCATGAGCATTTCTTTTCTGGTGGTCATGATCGCTTTCCAGATTCTCATTGCTTCCAGCTACGGGCTGAATTTGTTTCCGGTCAGAGGCTGGGAAGTACACGACGCGCTCGGTCGATTTGATTGGTGGCAATACCTCAGACACGTCACCGTGCCCACGCTGGCCACGGTGTTTGTTTCCTTGGGCTACAACACCCGGTTTTTCCGTTCGGTGATGGTTGAAGAAGCCGGCAAAGACCACATCCGCACCGCGCGCGCCTACGGCTGCAAACCGACCAGCATTCTGTTTCGCGGCGTGCTGAAGAATGCCATGACGCAGATCTCCACACGCATTCTGTATTCCGTGCCAATGATTGTGGTCAGCGGCTCATTGCTGCTTGAAAGCTATTTTGGCATTCCCGGCATCGGCCTGGTCACGTATGACGCCATTGTCGCCGGTGATCAGCCGGTGATCAAGGCGGTGGTGAGTCTCACGGCCGTGTTGTTTGTGCTGGTGATGATCGTCAGCGACCTGTTGTATCGCACCTTCGATCCGAGGATTGCCCTGCAATGACCACGGCCAGCAGTCAACGCATTGAACCTGGAACCGGCTTGTGGTCACGTGCACTGAGACGCCTGCAGCGTGATCGCCTGGGCATGACCGGCGCCGCCGTGGTGGCCATCTATCTTTTGCTTGCCGTGCTGGCGTGGTTGGGCTGGGTTGGCGCCGATTGGAGCGCCACCAGCGACGATCTGCAAAGCGGCGCATCGGCGCGGCACTGGCTGGGCACCAACGCAATCGGTCAGGACATCATGGCGCGCGCCTTGTACAGCACGCGGGTGGCGTTTGAAGTGGGCTTTCTGGTGGCCATCATTTCGGCGCTGCTGGGCACTGCGCTGGGCGGCATCGCCGGCTACTGGCACAACCGCTGGCCGGATGTTGTCATTTCCTGGCTCATGGGCGTATTGGACTCCATCCCGTTTTATCTGTTTGTGGCGGCATTTGCCTACGCTCTGAAAGGTTACCCGCTGGCCATGCACATTGCCATGATCGCGGTGTTCTGGACTTCTGTGGCGCGCTCGGTGCGTGCCGAGGCCATCAAACTGAAACACGCCGAATACATTGACGCGGCGCGCGCGCTGGGTGTCAATCAGGGCACCATATTGCTGCGTCACCTGCTGCCCAACACATCGCATGTGGTGCTGGTGCAAAGCACACTGACGTTCATCGCCGCCATCAAGACCGAAGTGATCTTGAGCTTTCTAGGCATCGGTATTCAAAACGGCATCAGCTGGGGACTGATGATTTCCGAAGCCACGCTGGACATACAGGCGGGTCATTTCGCCAATTTCATTGTGGCCTCAAGTTTTCTGTTTGTCCTGGTGATCGCTTTCAATCTGTTTGCCGACGCCCTGCAAGACGCTCTGGACCCGAGGATGATGTGATGCGGACGCTGCTTGCACTGTGTGTGATGGGTATACTGGCTGGCTGCGGGGGCAACCACGCGATGCGCAAACACCCGCCGCTGCCCACACTTGTGGAGCTGATGCAAGTGGATTTTACCCAAGGTGAAATTGAATTGCGACTGAGCCACCGCAGCAATCGGCCTTCTGCATTGAAGTCGATGCGCTGCGAACTGCTGCTGGACGACTCGTTGAATTACCCGCTCGAAGTCGACGTGTTGCCGGTGATGACCGCCTACGCGCGGGAAGTGGTGCGGGTGAGGGTCCCGGCGCTGCGCGATCGTCCGCCGCTGACCTATGCCCCCCGCTTCGATTACCGGCTGGATTGTGTGCTGCGCAGAGAAGACGGCAGACCGGAACACCTGACCCGCCGTTCCATCCTGTATTTGACACCAAACACCCGAACTGTGTATCGCTGAGGGCGCCTTTGCGCGCAATGTGGCTCGCTCAAGTCACTGCCCCTGTGCAATACAGAAAAAATCGCATTCAATTTATTTCTATTTAAATCAATAAGATGTTGATAATTTATCGCTGGAGGGCGTGCGCGACAATGCGAAAAGCATTGACAGGATTTATAGTGTTGTAGTAGACTAGTACACCATAACATACAAACAGGTAACGACATGAGCACAAACTTCAAACAAATCGCACTGGCCGCAAGCATCTTGTTTGCCTCAATGTGCTTTTCGCTGGGGGTGTCCTACGCCATGAACATGGATGCGACTGCTCAACCGGCCATCGCAGAACTCAAACGCAGTCCACTGATGCACATTGAATGGCCACAGCTGGACATTGAAATCAACATCACCGGACCGGTCAAATGACATTTCATTGGAACGACAAGGAACCGATCTACCTGCAATTGCGGGATCTGATCCGGGAAATGATTCTCACCGGCGAACTGTCTGAAGGCGAAGCGCTGCCTTCGGTGCGACAGGTGGCCGCAGAATACCAGCTGAACCCGATCACGGTGAGCAAATCCTGGCAGCACCTGGTGGACGAAGGCCTGGTGGAGAAACGCCGGGGTTTGGGCATGTACGTGATTGAAGGCGCGCAGAACAAGCTGATGCATTCCGAACAGGATGATTTCATCGAAAAGGAATGGCCCCAGATCATCGACAAAATTCAAAAACTGAACATCGACACCGGGGCGCTGATTGAATCCCTGGAAACCTTGAGGAGTACGGCATGACACAAATTCTTGAAGCCCGTCAAGTGAGCAAAAGCTACGGTCAGTTCAAGGCCCTGAACAGCATCGACCTGAGCATCGACAAGGGCAAGATCGTTGGCCTGATCGGGCCCAACGGCGCGGGCAAGACCACGTTGTTGAAATCCATACTGGGACTGGACACCTGCGATGGACACTTGCAGGTGCTGGGACTGGACCCGTTCAAGCAGCGCCATCAATTGATGAAGGAGATTTCATTCATTGCCGACGTGGCGATTTTGCCGAAATGGATCCGGGTCTCGGAGTTGCTCGAATTCACCGAGAAAACCCACCCGAATTTCTCCACCCAAAAAGCCCTCGATTTTCTCAAGAAAACCAAGGTCAAGCTGACCCACCGGGTCAAGGAATTGTCCAAAGGCATGGTCGCGCAATTGCACCTGGCAATCGTGATGTCCATTGATGCCAAATTGCTGGTGCTGGATGAACCCACGCTGGGTCTGGACATTCTGTTCCGCAAGGAGTTTTACGACAACCTGCTGAACGACTATTTTGATCACGAACGCACCATCATCGTAACCACGCATCAGGTTGAAGAAGTGGAACACATTCTCACCGACACGCTGTTCATTCGCGAAGGTGAAATCGTGCTGAATGCCGACATGGAGGAACTGACCTCGCAGTATTTCGAGGTCATGGTGAGCGCTGAAAACTACCAACAGGCCCTCCGGCACAAGCCCCTGAGTGACCGCAAGGTGTTCGGCCGACACATCATGTTGTTCAAAGCCGAATCGCGAGCCGATATTGAACCGCTGGGGGAAGTGCAACGGCCCAGCATTGCCGATTTGTTTGTGGCCTTGATGAAGGAGGAGCAGAATGTTTAACATCCCGATTTTATTGAAACGAGAATTCTGGGAGCACCGCGGCGCGTTCAAAAGAACCCCGATGATCACCGGCATTGTGATGCTGGTGCTGATCCTGCTTGCCTACATCACCAGCAGCCAGTTCGATCTCAAGTTTGCCAACGGCACGGGCCTGGAATTCGGCATTTCGCAACTCAACAAAGTGGATCCCAACGACATCCGCATGGTGATCGATGCGTTCATGCTGACCACCGCGTCGATGTTTCATCTGATTCTTTTTGTGGTGTTGTTTTTTTACATGCTCGGCAGCCTGTACGACGACCGCAAGGACGGCAGCATTCTGTTCTGGAAATCCCTGCCGGTCTCGGACACACAGACGGTGTTTTCCAAGTTGATCACCGCGGTGGCAGTGGTGCCGCTGCTGTTCACCGTATTCGTGATCCTCACGCACCTGGCCATTCTGGTGCTGTTGAGTCTGATCGTGACTTTTCACGGCGCCAATCCGTTCACCCTGATCTGGGCCAATGCTTCGCTGTTGACCAACTGGACGGCGTTTGTCTTTGGTTGCGTGGTGCAGGCCCTGTGGGCCCTGCCGGTGTACGCCTGGCTGACGCTGGTGTCCGCCTGGTCCAAGCGCAGACCGTTCCTGTGGGCGGTGTTCCTACCGATGATGGTGGCGTTTGCCTGGTACTGGTACAACGTCATCACCCAGTTCCGCTTTCTTGACATCCGCATACTTAAAACCATCGGATTCTATATGGGCCATTCGGTGGCGCCTTTTGGCAGCTATGACAGCGAAGATTTTGGCTTTCATTTTGATCCGAATGTGACCACCGGCGGCTGGCTGATCGACAACATGGCCGCGTCGTTGATGAGCGTTGATGTGCTGAAGGGTCTGGTGTTCGCCGTTGTCTGTGTGGCGCTGGCCATTTACATCCGCAGATATCGCAATACCACCTGATCTGCATTCGGTGGTACAATACAAAACGATTCAACGGCCCTGCTTCCAGGGCCGTTTGTTTTGAGCGGTGTCCATGGCGCATTACTTACATTTACACAAATTATCTGACCCCTTTCCGTTCCACCGCGGCGGCGAATTGCATGGCGCGTCCATCGCCTATGAAACCTGGGGCACGCTGTCAGAGCGCGGCGACAACGCGGTGCTGATATTGACCGGATTGTCGGCTGATTCCCACGTCGCCCGCCATCACTCGCAGGACACGGCCGGCTGGTGGGAATACATGGTCGGCCCAGGCAAAGCCATCGACACCGAGCGCTGGTTCGTGATTTGCGCCAGTTCACTGGGCAGCTGTAAAGGCTCAACCGGCCCGTGCTCACCGAATCCAAAGACCCGCGAACCCCACCGTTTTGAATTTCCCGACCTGTGTCTGGAAGACATTGCCCAGGCCAGCATCTCCCTGTGCCGCGCCCTGGGTGTTGAGCGCCTTAAATGCCTGATCGGCCCGTCCATGGGTGGCATGACCGCCATGGCCTTGCTGTTCAACCAGCCCGGCTTCAGCGAACACATGATCAACATCGCTGCGGGCCTGTACTCCCCGCCCTTCAGCACCGCCATACGCTCGCTGCAAAGGGAAGCCATTCTCAAAGACGTGAATTTCAATGACGGCCATTATTCGGCCGAGCAATGGCCCACCGACGGCATGAAACTGGCGCGCAAAATCGGCATGCTCAGTTACCGTTCCGCCGAAGAATGGCGCGACAAATTTCCCCGCAGTCTGAAAAAAGTGCCGCCCAATCCGTTCGGCATTGAATTTCCGATTGAAAGCTATCTGGAACACCACGCGCAAAAATTCGTGCACCAGTTTGACCCGGTCAGTTACCTGTACTTGTCGCGCGCGATGGATTGGTTTGACGGGCAACAGTATCTGAAACACGCAGCGCCTGCTGAGCGGACTCGCCTGGGTCTGAGCTCGGCGCTGGTGATCGGCGCACACACCGATCTGCTGTTCCCGGTGTACCTGCAACAGCAATTGCACCAATGCCTGCAAGCCGATGGCGTGGCTGCACAACTACACATCACCGATTCAATCCAGGGTCACGACGCCTTTCTGGTGGATGAAGCAAATTTCAGCGAGCTGTTGCGCGACTATCTCGACTCGATTTGAGGGTTGTTGCTGTGCAGCTGTTGCGTGGCCTGCTGCCATTGCCCGGACATCATCAACGGCACAAGCTCCAGCGCGCGATCAATCGCGGCAAAAATGTCGTCCTCATCGGCCGCCGAGGCTCTGGAAAGCACCCATTTGACCACCGCCGATTTGTGTCCCGGGTGGCCGATGCCAATGCGCAATCGATGAAAATCGGCGCCGATCAGCGGCACTGTATCGCGCAAACCGTTGTGTCCACCGTGACCGCCTGAGAATTTCAGCTTCACTGTGCCCGGCGGCAAATCCAGGTCGTCGTAGGCCAGCAGCAAATCATTGTTCGCAACAGTAAAATAGTTTTTCACCGCCAACACACAGCGTCCGGAATGGTTCATGAAGGTGGTGGGTTTGACCAGGTATATTTTTTCCCCGTGACACAGACCACTGCCGACTTCGGCCTGGAATTTTTTTTCCAGGCGGAATTCAATGCCCAGCTGCTGCGCCAACCGGTCGACAAACCAGAATCCGGCGTTGTGGCGGGTCAGTGCATATTGTGCGCCCGGATTGCCGAGCCCGATGATCATTTTCATGGCATTACAATGGTCGAATCTGAAAATGCACACGTTGATGTTGCATAAAACACATGCACTTCATTTTACATAACATTCCGAGCAGAAAAGAAACGCCACCGTGCAATTTTTTCTGCTCGACGGGGTGGCGCAGAGACGCGTCACCTTGCGCTTTCCGGCTCTACTGAGGTCAACAAACACGCGTTCAATCACACAAGAACGTTCACCTGATTATTGACCGATGCTGATTAAGGCCCGGCCGGCTTATTTCATGGAAGTCCAAACAAAAGGACCCGGGCTGTGAAGGCACCGGGTCCGAATTTTCAAACAAGAAAAGAACCGCTTATTCGGCGTCTTTTTCCTGCTCTTTCTCAGCGTCCTTGGCTTCGGCTTTCACTGCAGTCTCGGCAGCAGCTTCCGCGTCGGCATCGTCTGCGGCTTTTTCAACAGCCACGTGTGAGGTGGTGACCAGCACCGCGTTGTTTTCTTCATCGTCGCCGTGTGTGAACGCGGTCAGCGTCACGCCTTCGGGCAACTGAATGTCACTCAGGTACAGGTTGTCGCCGACATTGAATTCGCTCATGTCGATGGCGATGAATTCCGGCAGATCTTTCGGGAAGCAGCTGATTTCCACTTCATTCATCTGGAAGTCCAAGATGACACCGGATGCTTTGGCGGCTGGACAGGTGTCCGCGTGTTCAAAATGCACCGGCACCTGCATGACAATCTTGTGTTTGTCATCCACGCGCATGAAATCCATGTGCAGAATGCGGGCCCGCGCCGGGTGTCTTTGCATGTCCTTGATCACGACTTTTTGCTTTTGACCGCCTTCCACCTGAAATTCGATGATGCTGGAGAAAAAGGCTTCGTCCTCAATCAGATGCAGCACTTCATGATGTTCCAGCGCAATGTTGCGCGGATCGCGGTCACCGCCGTACAAAACCGCCGGCACTTTGTCCTGATGACGCAGGCGGCGGCTCGCACCTTTCCCCACGTCTTCACGCAGTTCGGCTTTTACTTTAAAAATGGCCATATTGTTTCTCGTTAATAATGATTAATGTGTCCGCCTTGCGACCAGGCAGACGCCCGTCAGTCAATGTACATTGAACTGACCGATTCCCTGTTGGCGATCCGGCGGATGGTTTCGGCCAGCATTTCGGCCACACTCAATTGTCGGATCTTTTTACATTCCCGCGCTTCCTGGCTCAAAGGAATGGTGTCTGTCACCACCACTTCCTGCAAAGCAGAGTTGGTGATGTTTTGTATGGCGTTGCCGGAAAGCACCGGGTGTACGCAGTACGCCACCACTTTCTTGGCGTGCCATTTGATCAACGCATCGGCCGCCGCACACAATGTGCCTGCGGTGTCAATCATGTCATCGACCAGAATGCAGGTCTTGCCTTCCACTTCACCGATGATGTTCATCACGGTGGCCATGTTCGGCTTGGGTCGGCGTTTGTCGATGATCGCCAGTTCGGTGTCCATGCGTTTGGCAATCGCGCGGGCGCGCACAACACCGCCAATGTCCGGGGACACAATCACCACGTCCTTGTTGTCGTGGTTCTTCCACATGTCCGCCAGGGTCAGTGGCGAGGCGTAGACGTTGTCCACCGGGATGTCAAAAAATCCCTGAATCTGGTCGGCGTGCAAATCCACGGTCAGCACCCGGTCAACCCCCACCGCTGCGATGATTTCAGCCGCCACCTTGGCGGTGATCGGCACCCGCGCTGAACGCGGTCTGCGGTCCTGTCGGGCGTAGCCGAAATACGGAATCACCGCGGTCACCGATTGCGCCGATGAACGCTTCAATGCGTCCACCATGACCACCAGTTCCATGAAATTGTCGGCGGTTGGCCGGCAGGTGGGCTGAATCAGGTACACTTCCTGTCCGCGAATGTTTTCACGGATTTCAATGGCCACCTCGCCGTCACTGAAACGACCCACGTGAGCCTTGCCCAAAGTGATGCCAATCTTGTCGGCGATTTTCTGCGCCAGGTCCGGATTGGCGTTGCCGGAAAAAATTCGGATGCCCCGTTCTATCATGTCACCGCCGGTCAGCATTACAAAAAAATGCCCGTATAGACACGGGCATTCATGATGTTTGGCTGGGATGGCAGGACTCGAACCTGCGAATGCCAGGATCAAAACCTGGTGCCTTAGCCACTTGGCGACATCCCAGTGCTGGCTGTATCATCTGCAACGGGGTCAACCGCTGTATTCCGGTCGCGGCGACTCGCGCCCACCTCACCCCATTGAATTTGATAACGCCGTATCAAGGCGGGGTATTATAACTATTTTAAAAATGAATGCAAAGGATTAATTGGCAATGTCGCGGCAATTTTTATTCCACATAAATCAATGTTTTGCGCGGCAAATTCACGCGCCTGATCGACCGTTTTAAAGACCGCATACAGGGTGGATCCGGTGCCACTCATGTGCACCGGATGCTGCGCCGCCAGACGCCCATGCACACGCGCCACTTCCGGGCATTGCTGCAACACCACCGGCAAACAGGCGTTGCTCCAGTGTTCGGGGCGCAACAAGGCCTTGCGCGCCAGCGGCGACTGATTGCGTGGCAGATCGGCGTGGGCAAAAACCGCCGCCGTC
Organism: Marinicellaceae bacterium; assembly: GCA_050303435.1. Lineage (GTDB taxonomy): Bacteria > Pseudomonadota > Gammaproteobacteria > Xanthomonadales > Marinicellaceae > JBNLBT01. The sequence continues at coordinate 46,497 of JBNLBT010000001.1, read as the reverse complement.
GACATCGCGGCGTCGGGGAAAAACAATACGTGGTGCCAGTCAGCGGCCGGCAAACTGTGCAAACGCTCGCCCACACCGCGCACTTCGGCGGCCCGGGCGTGCAGAAAAAATGGCACGTCGGCACCAAGTGTCAGACCGATTTGCAGCAATTCATCGTAAGCCAGTTCGCAGCGCCAGCAACGGTTCAACACCGCCAGTGCTGTGGCCGCGTTGCTGCTGCCGCCGCCCAGACCGCTGCCTTGTGGAACGTGCTTTTGCACCGTGATCTCAACCGGCCAGGGATCCTGCGCCCGATCCAGCAGGGCCATCGCGGCGCGGTGAATCAGATTGTCGCGCGGCTGCACGCCGGCAAAATCACCACGGATGCGGATCATCTCCGCCGCGTCCGTTGCAGTGAAACGCGCAAAGGTCATCTCGTCGCCCCAATCCAGCAACACCATGTGGCTTTGCAATTCATGGTACCCGTCGTCGCGTCGAGAGAGAATTCTCAAGCCGTGATTGACCTTGGCCGGTGACAACAGTTTCAGCGGTGGCGTTGCGCTGGCGTTCACTGCGCAGCCGTGATGCGCCAGTTTGCGACGCTCAGTCGAATGCTGTACGGGGCGTTCGAGGCGCGCACACGCGTGGGCAGCAAGACCCCGTCGAAATCCCTGAAGCGGCTGTATTCAATGCGCCAGCCGCCGTCAATCACCAACAAAACGTCATCATCAACCGCACGCTGTGCTGCCACGGCGTCGCTGCCACGCACTTGAATCCACTGACGCAGGGCCTGCCAGGGCACCGGCCAGCCGATTTCATCGGCGATCAGTTCGGCCGCGCCAAAGGCGTGCCTGGGTTCACCGCCCGAGGCCGTCAGCAGGGCGCGGTCAGGCCACTCGTTAAGTTGCCAACTGCCCTGACCCAACGGCGCCCGGAATTCTGCGCGCAGGTGATCGCCGTCCTGGACCCAGCTGAAGCGGCCGCTGCCACCGTCCTCGCCGTTGCTGAACGACATTTTGCCACTGAGTTCAAAAGCCTCGCCCAAAGCCGGGGCATACAAATCATCGACGCGCTGTTGCAGTGACCCGCGTTTGGGCTGGCAGGCGCTCAACAGCAGGCACACCGCCATGATCAGTGACACCCCCCTCAACATGGCACACTCTTGGCCGGCATGATTTTCAGCACATCGGAGAAAATGCCCGCCGCGGTGACTTCACTGCCGGCGCCGTAACCGCGCAGAACCAACGGCAACGGGTTGTAATAGCGCGAATAGAAACTCAAGGCATTTTCTCCGCCTTTGACTGTGAACAAGGGGCTGTCGGGTGTGCACACGCGGATGCCCACCTGACACCGACCGGCTTCGATGCTGGCCACATAGCGCAACACCTGGCCGGCCTCGCCAGCGGCATCGCGGCGTTGATGCAGTTCGTCGGCGCGCGCTTCCAGCGCCTGATAAAAGGCCTCTGGCGCCTCTTCACGATACGCCAGTCCATTGACAACGGGCTCAACCTGCACATCCGCCAGCTCCAGTTCCAGGCCCGCCTCACGCGCGACGATCAATAATTTCCGCGCCACATCCAGTCCACTCAGATCCTCGCTAGGATCCGGCTCGGTGAAGCCCCGTTGCTTGGCCTGCCGCACGGCGTTGACCAGGGATTGGCCCTCATCCAGCAAACCGAAAATGTACGACAATGAACCGGACAGCACGCCTTCAAAACGAATCAATTCATCGCCGGCTTTGATCAGATTGCGAAACGTTTCGATCGCCGGCAGTCCGGCGCCCACGTTGGTCTCATACAAAAACTGCCGTTGCATGCGCGCGGCGGTCTGTTTCAATTGACGGTAGCGCGCCATGGATCCGGTGTTGGCTTTTTTATTGGCCGCGACGATGTGGTAACCGGCCTGCATGAATTCCAGACAGGCGTCCGCCACCGACTCGCTGGAGGTGCAATCAACGATGATCGGATTGATCAGATTGTGTTGTCTGCGAAACTGTTTCAACACGTCGCGATCGATCGGTTGCAGGCCCGCTTGCATGCGCGCTCGGTGATCGTTGAGCTGAATGCCTTCAGCGTCCAGCAAGGCGCCGCGGGTGTTGACAATGCCGCACAGTTTGATTTTCATGTGCTGGGCTGCAAGAAACGACTGCTGCGCGGCAATCTGACGCAAAAAAGCCTCACCAACCAGACCGCAACCAATGAGTATAATCTCGACCTGAGCCGCCGAATCAAAGAACACCTGGTGGCAGCTGCGCAAGGCTCGGCGGGCTTTGTTGTCATCGATGACAGCGGATATCGAGCGCTCACCGGCGCCCTGCGCGATCGCTGAGATGTTGACCCGGGCCAGCGCCAGCGAATGGAAAAAATCGGCCGCCGTGCCGCGGCGTTTGCGCATGTTGTCCGAGACAATGGTGATGATGGCCTGGCCGCTGCGCAACTCAAGTGGCCACAGCAATCCAGCACGCAGTTCGTGTGCAAAGGTCTGTTGTAGCTGTGATTGCGCGCGCTGCACATCGGCGTCGGCAATGCACAGACTGATGGCGTACTCGGAGGACGATTGCGTGATCAGAATCACACTGATCTCCGCGGCCGCAAGACAGGCGAACACGCGCGCGGCCATGCCGTGTCGCCCTTTCATGGCCGGCCCGGTGACCGTCAGCAGGGTCACCTTCTGCAACAGCGAGACGGCGCTGACCACGGCGTCATCCCGTGAAGGGCGGTGAGCGCCGATCAGGGTGCCCGGACCATCGGGTTTTTGGGTGTTGAGAATGCGGCATTCAATCCCCGCCTGTTGCAACGGCGCAATGGTTCGGGGGTGCAGCACTCCGGCGCCGAAGTACGAGAGCTCCATGGCCTCATCGTAGGACATGGCGGCGATCGCACTGGCTTCGGGCACCCAACGGGGATCGGCGTTGTACACGCCGTCGACGTCGGTGAATATCAGGCAGGCTTCGGCCTGCAGCAACACCGCCAGCACGGCCGCTGAATAATCTGAACCGTTGCGTCCCAGGGTGGTGATTTCTCCAGATTGAGTGACCGCCATAAAGCCCGGCATCAGCATCACACGCGCCGTGTCCATGGCGAGTGTCTCGAGTCGCGCACGCGACTCATCCAGGTCCACCACCGATCCCGAGTCCGTCACCAGAATGCGGTCGGCGGCCAGATGATGCACGGCACAGCCACGGCGTTGCAAATGCAAATCCATGATCAACACCGACAACCGTTCCCCCAGCGAAATCAACCAGGCATGCACAGCGTCCGGGCATTGTTGCAACAGCGCAACCCCGGTCAAACGCGTGCGCGCCTGTGCAAAACAGTCAACCAGTTGCTGCTCAATGCCCACCGCTGCATCAAGATTGGCTGTTTCAGGCATCAGTCTTCGATGCTGGGCCTGCAGACGCTGCAAGGCTTCAGTGCAATCTGCACCGCTCTGCGCCTGGTCAATCAGGGCCTGCAAGCGATCGGTGACATCGCCTGCGGCCGACAGCACCACAGCAACCGACGCCGATTCACTGCGACGCAGAATGATGTCCGCCACGCGTTCAAAATTTTGAGCTGAAGCCAGCGAAGAACCGCCGAACTTGAGTACGAGCATGCGCAATCCGTTGAAAAAACTGGGATTATATCAAGCCGGCCAAAGGATGGGCAATTTTCGGAGCTTGGGTGATTAAGTGCTGTTACAGATTGTGACGGAAACGGATGTAAGGCACCGTGCCGGTCAAATCGTCGATGGTGGTGTTTTGTGCGTCGGTGTTGTCGGAGAAATTCTTGCGCGCACCGAATGAAATGGTGCCATCTTTGGTGAAATGCCAGTCGACTTTGAAGTCCACCATGGATTGATCGGACCACAGGCCATTGGCCTGGCCGCTGATCAAATCGCTGTTGATGGTGGCGCCAAATTTGTCGCTGCGATAACCCATGCCAATGCTGGTGGCGGTGACTTGATCGCTGTACAGACCCAGCGTTTCGCCGCTGATCTTGCCGCGACCCAGTTCAATGCCGATGTGGGAAGACTCACCCAGTGACATGACCGAGGAAATACCCAATTGAAAGCCCGGCGTGTTGCTGCGCATCAAACCGTTGGCACCCCAGCTCAGATCGACGGTGTTCGATCCCATTGGTGCAGTGAAACGGTTGTTATCCTGGTCGAAGAGGTTCAGATGGACCGACAACAGGCTGGAAAATTTCATTCCAACAACCAGTTCCTCTCCAAAGGTGGACTGGTCGTTGCGACGAATGTAAACCGGCCGATCGCCTTCGCGCTCCGCGTCGCTGCCGAACAAGCCGGTGGATGCGTCATCCAGGCCCAGCATGGACGGTGTTTTGAAGGGATTTCCTGTGGCCGCAGAATCGATGCTTTGAATCAGGTTGGTGGTGTTGTCCTGGGGGAAAAATATGACGTTTTGATCTCCGCCCGCCAGCGCCATGCCACCGTGCATCATCAAGAAAACTGTCATAAACCTGGGATTCAACCGGCTCATTACTCCAACCTTATCAATTTAGTCTTTCTTGCGTTTGGGACCCCCGTTCGGGTGCGAGAGTTCCCCCACATTTTGATCTTAGCAGGCACCCAAAATAAACACAAGAAAAATCATACAGATATGAGCGATTCTTCATGTGATGCATGGATTTTGTGACCGCCGTCACATTCCCGCTCAGCCGCCCCGCTTCGCCGGGGCCTTCAGCCCCCGTTCGCGTGCGTGTTTTGCCAAAATTCGGCGGCTTTGCTGCGGGCAATACCCAACAGACTGTCTTCGGGGTATTCACCGTTGTGCAGCGCACCGGCCGCGCGACCGGTGAGTATCTCCAGAGCCTGGGTGATGTGTTCCACTGCATGCACATGAAAACGTCCATCTGAACAGGCCGCCTGCACATCCGCTCTGAGCATCAATTCGCCGGCATTCGCAGCGGGTATTATAACCCCTTGTTCTCCACTCAGTCCACGTTGATGACAGGTTTCATAAAAACCTTCGATCTTTTCATTGACGCCACCGATGGCCTGCAATTTGCCGTGTTGATCAATGGCACCGGTCATCGCAAAGGCCTGTTTCAACGGCACTTTGGTGAGCGCCGATAACAGGCAACAGAATTCCGCGCCGGAGGCCGAGTCACCGTCAATCCCGCCGTAGCTCTGCTCAAACGCCAGCGATGCGCTGAAGGTCAACGGATGCTTGACCGACAATAGGTGACGCAACAGGCCGCCGAGGATGTGAAAACCTTTGGTGTGGATGGAGCCCGACATGGCCGCCTGACCTTCGATGTTGATCACACCCGCACGACCGGGCGCAATGGTGGCGGTGATGCGCGATGGGAAACCATAGACCACGGGTCCGGCATGAATCACCGCCAGTCCATTGATCTGTCCAACCACCTCGCCGCCGGTGGCCACATTGATGGTGCCGTTGTTGAGCATCTCCTGAAATTTCTTGGACGGCAAACCGGCGCGCCTTTTGGTGCGCGCCACGGCTTCGGTGATGTCCGCGCCGCTCACCCGCTCACCGCCGCGCTTGACGGCAATGAAATTGCCTTCCCGCGCCAAATCGGCCACGCGCGAAAATTTGGCCGTCAGCTTGCCCTGCTGCGAACACACCCGCGCGCCGTGTTCAATCAGCCGAGCCACCGCCGCGGCATCGAAATGCAGCAACCCTTCCTCGTCAATGATGCGGCGAATCACCGCGGCATAGCTGGCAAAACCTTGCGCATCGCGATTGATCACGGTGTCGAAATCCGACAACACCTTGAACAATTCAGGGAAGTCCGGGTCGTGGTTGTCGAGCATGTAATAAAGACCCGCGTCGCCGACCAGAATCACCCGAATCGACACCGGAATCGGTTCCGGTTTGAGCGCGGTCGGTTGGGCGAATGGCCAGCCGAGTTCGGGCGGCACAATTTCCACCGTGCGATTTTTCAGGGTTTTCACCAGCACCTGCCAGGCGCCAGGTTCGGCCAGCACATCGCGCGCCTCCAAAATCAGATAACCGCCATCGGCCTGCAACAGCGCGCCGCCACGGATGTTCATGTGATTGGACAATTCCGGACCGGATTCACCCCAATTGCTTTCCACCGTGCCCAGCAGGTTCTGCATCGACGGCGTGCGTTCGATCAAGACCGGCGCGGCGGCGTCCCGGCGATGCTGTATCAGCACGTTGACCGCGTACCGCTCAATCGGTTTGTAGTCCTGGTTGTTGCCGTTGAAAAACTGCTCCATGGCATCGGCCAGCACGGCGTCTAAATGCGCGTGCACGTCGGCCGAATCCAGTTTTTCACTGATCGCGTCGATCTGTTGCTGCAGCACGTCTTTGGCGCGTTCAGTGAACAGCGTTCGAATGGCTTCGCTGTACCGCTCGCGCAGTTTCGCTGCCTGGCGCCCGAGTTCATCCAGTTTGCCGGCGTATTGTTGCTGCAGTTGCATCACCTGCTGCTGTTCCTGGGCATCAACCTGACCGGCCTGAATGCGCTGTTTCCATTCTTCCGGATTGAGCACGCGGCCATCGCGCAGCGGCGCGATCACGGTGTGCATGCCATTGCCGGTTTGCAGACTCAAAAAACCCAGGCCCTGTTCGGCCAGCTCTTTTTCCAGCGGTTGGGTCAGGTCTTTGATCTCTTTTTGCGCCTGTTCTTCGATGCCAATTTTCTGATGTTGCACCGCTTCGGATTCCAGCACGTTTTTCAAGTCCTCGGCAATGTAATTGGCCAGATCATGCATGGCGCGCCGAAACACCTGGGCCTGACCGGGCTGCAGGCTGATCAGCCGCGGCCGGTCCGGCTGCCGGAAATTGGCCACATAACAATGCTCCTGCGGTCGGCAACCGCTGCGCACCGATTCCAGCAATTTGCGTTTCAGCATGGTCATGCGGCCCGTGCCACTGAGTCCGCGAACGTAGACATTCTGGCCGTAGGCCCGGCATTCAATGGCGAATTCCAGTGCTTCCAGTGCTTCGTGCTGCCCGACGATGCCATCAACCGGCGCCACCTCGCGGGTGGATTCAAAGCCCAGTTGTGTTTCATCGCAGCGCCAGCGCACCGCCGCGCCCTCCAATCTCGTCTGTTCAACCGCCATGCCGATCCCCGGTTCCGGTAAAAGGCCCCATTTTAATCAATCCGGTCGCGCTTGACCATGCCATTGACAGGCGCGGCCGCTCGCACCGCAGCGGGGCCTTGGCCTGTCCGCATTGCCGGGGCCGGTGAACGCGTAAATGACGCGATTCATCCCACGCGCCCGAATAAGGCTTGCAAGGCGTGGTTTTTTTACATACAGTGCTGAGATTTATCTGGCGAACAGACGATGTCACACTGGCAGGTTCTCAAATTCGGCGGCACTTCAGTCAGCAGCGCGGCGCATTGGCAACAAATCGCCCACATCATTGAGAAAAAACGCGCCGAAGGGGTGCAGGTGGCGGTGGTGCATTCAGCCGCGGCCGGTCTCACCAACGCGCTGGAGGCCCTGTGCCACGGCGCAACCGATGCCGCAGCGCAGGTCGAATCCCTGGTGCATTCACTGGCCGCATCGCTGGGCAGTGACGGCGAGCGCGTGGCGCACTGGCTGGACGCTCTGCGCAGCCTCAGTGCTGGGCTTGAGGACGACCACGATCAGGCGGAATTGCTGGCCCTGGGCGAGCGCATCACCCACGATCTGGCCCTGCGCCACCTGCGCGAGGCGCTGAATCTGAAGATCGAATCGCTCGACCCCAAAGACATTCTGTGCAGTGATCCGACCGATCGCCGACACACCTCATCGCGGGTCCTGTCGGCGCAATGCCGCGTCGCACCGGATGCCCAGTTGCAAAACAGACTGCCGGGACCCTGTGTATTGATGCCCGGCTACATTGCCCGCGATGCGCAAGACCGCACCGTGGTCCTCGGGCGCGGTGGTGGCGACACTTCCGCGGCCTATCTGGCGGTGCTGCTGAACGCCGAGAAACTGGAAATCTGGACCGATGTGCACGGCATATTCAGCGCCAACCCGCGCATCATTCCAGGCGCCCGGCTGCTGGAAAAGCTCAGTTACGTGGAAGCCCGTGAAATCGCCGCTTCAGGCGGCAAAGTGTTGCATCCGCGCAGCATTCTGCCGGTGGAACAGTTCGACATTCCATTGCAGATTCGCCACACCGGCGACATCGAATTCAATGGCACCACGCTGCACCGCGATTATGCTTCGAGTTACCCCCGCATCCGCGCCATCAACACCCGCCATCAGATCACCCTGGTGTCGATGGAATCGATCAACATGTGGCAGCAGTCGGGTTTTCTGGGTCAGCTGTTTGACGTGTACCGTGAGCTCGGCCTGTCCATCGACCTGATCTCCACCGCGCAAACCAATGTCACGGTTTCACTCGATGCCTCAGACAATGTGATCCACCCGGGCCTGCTGGAACAGCTGAAAAGTCGGCTTGAATCCTTGTGCACCGTGCAGATCGTCAAGAACTGTTCGGCGGTGACGCTGGTGGGTCACCGCATCCGCGCGCTGGCCGATCAGATCGCCCCGGCCATCAGTGCATTTTCCGACCAGCGCATCTACATGATCACGCAGTCGTCGAATGACCTCAACCAGTCCATTGTGGTGGATGAAGACCAGGCCGACAAACTGACCCGTGCTTTGCATGAAGCGCTGATCACCGGCCACTACAAACCCGAAGACTTCGGTCCCAGCTGGCATGAACTGAACCGACAGATGGTGCCGCAAACCTCCTCGGCGCCGCCGTGGTGGCGTGAACACGCGACGCAACTGCTGGCGTTGGCGCAAGAATCCGCGCCCTGCTACGTGTATCACCTGCCCACCGTGGCTGAGCAGATCGAACGTTTGCAGTCTTTGCACAACGTGGACCGCATCTTTTATGCCATGAAAGCCAACAACCATCCGGCGCTGCTGCGCCTGATGCACGCATGCGGTGTGGGTTTGGAAACCGTGTCTCCCGGTGAGATCCAGCGGGTGCACAGCGCCATTCCCGACGTGCAGCCCGATCACATGCTGTTCACCCCCAATTTCGCCCCGCGCAGCGAGTATCGGGACGCGGTGGCGGCGGGCTTGCATGTGACCATCGACAACATTTTCATCCTGCGTCACTGGGGCGAGCTGTTCTCCGGTCACGCGGTGATTCTCAGGCTTGATCCGGGCCACGGCTCCGGCCATCACCGCTACGTGCGCACCGCCGGCGAACAGTCCAAATTCGGCATTCACGCCAGCGAAATCGCCGAGGTCATCGCTTTATGCCGGCAGCACAACATCCGCGTTCACGGACTGCATTCACACACCGGCAGCGGCATTCTGAATTACGAAAACTGGCAACGCATCGCGGCGTTCCTGACCGCGCAGCTGGCGCAGTTCCCTGAGGCGCGCGTGATCAACATCGGCGGCGGCATGGGCGTGCGCGAAAACCCCGGAGACGCCGGGCTCAACCTGGCGGCACTGGATGACATGCTGCAGCCGTTCAAGGCGCAGCATCCGGACCTGGAAATCTGGATCGAACCGGGGCGTTTCCTGGTGGCCCATTGCGGGGTCTTGCTGGCGCGCGTGACGCAGACCAAATGGAAAGGACGGCAAGGCTATATCGGCCTGGAAACCGGCATGAACAGCCTGATCCGGCCGGCCCTGTACGGCGCCTGGCACAACATCGTCAACCTGAGCAAACTGGACGCGCCGTTGCGTTACCAGACCACGGTGGTGGGCCCGATGTGTGAAACCGGGGACGTGCTCGGCATTGACCGCGCCATGCCGGAAACCGAAGCCGGCGATGTGATGCTGATCGCCAACACCGGTGCCTACGCACGGGCCATGGCCAGCGCCTACAATCTGCGCGACCCGGCGGCTGAATTTGTGTTGACTTAGGTTCAGCGAAATCTGCGCCCGTCAATAGGCCCGCTGGCGGTCAATCGCCGCGCTGAAATCACCGGTTTGCACCGCACGGAAAATGCCCCCCAGCTGTGCCGCGGTTTGCTCTGTGTCCGAGCGCGCCGCCAGGTGCGGCGTGACGGTGATCGCCGGGTGCGACCAGAACGGGTGCTCACCTGGCAGGGGTTCTTGCTTGAACACGTCCAGCACCGCGCCGCGCAACTGTCCGCGATCCAATGCCGCCAGCAGATCAGCCTCAACCACGTGCGCGCCTCGGGCCACATTGATGAACAGCGGTTTGCGGGCACACTGTGACCACAATTCGGCGTCAAGCAGTCCGCGCGTTTGCGCGGTCAGCGGCAATAAATTGACCAGATAATCACACGCCGACAAAACCCGGCGCAAGCCATCGGTGCCGTGATGGCAGGGCCACTGCCGATGCGCGCTGCCGCGCGTCCAGGCACACACCGACAGGCCCAGCGAGGCCAACGGCGCGGCCACGTGACGGCCCAATTGTCCGAGGCCAAGAAAACCCACCACAGCCCGACGCGGCGCATCAAGCACACGCCATTCGTGCCGCCGTTGCTGTGCACTCAAGGTCCGGTGACTGCGCAAATCACTCAGCACATGGGACAACACGTACTGCGCCATCTGTTCTTTCAAGTCCTCCGGCACCACACGAAACACCGGCACATCCGGCGGCAAATCCGCGTCTTCAAGAATGCCCTCAACCCCGGCTCCAAGTGAACTGACGGCGCGCAGATTGGGCAAGCGTGCCAACAGGCCGGGCGGTTGCTTCCACAGCACCGCCCATTCAATGGATTCAAAATCATCGATGTCGGGCCAGCATTGGATGCGAACCCCGGGGAGTTGAGCGGTGAGCGCCTCGCGCAAGGCATTGATCGGTCGATCCGTGACGATCAGCGCGAGACTCATCGAGGAAACGCCAGAAACTCCAGGTGTTTCAGCGCTTTTTTGTACACGTCGCGTTTGAAATGGATCACCTGTTTGACCGGTTCCCAGAATTCCACCCAGCACCACTGTTCAAATTCCGGTTTGGCCGAAGCAGTGAGGTTGACACGCGACTCGCTGCACAGCATGCGCAACAGAAAATACACCTGTTTTTGTCCGATGCACAATGGAAAAGAATTCTTCTTCTGATATTTTCTGGGCAGATTGTAATGCAACCAGCCGGGCGTACACCCCAGCACGTCCACGTGGTGAGGCTTCAGACCGATTTCTTCATACAATTCCCTGAACATCGCCTCCTCGGCGGTTTCATCGGTGTTGATGCCGCCCTGGGGAAACTGCCAGCCGTCGTCCTGGTGACGCTTGGCCCAAAAGACTTTTCCATCATCATCGAGCAAGATGATGCCCACATTCGGGCGATAGCCATCATTGTCGATCATAATTTTTGTGTTTTTTATACTGCCCGTTATTTTTTCAGAAAAGCCTGGAGCGCACAAGCAAAAATGCAGCCGAATCCCGGGCTCTGTCTGTGCGCGCGTGCACGCGGCGCCGGTCTGAGCAAAACCGGGCACCGATGTCTCAACGGTGGCGCTGCGGTCAGTACTTGTAGCCGAATTCCTGCGTAAACATGGTGGCAAATTCTTCCGCGCTGAAAACGTGGTTCTGGGTGCCGTGATGGCGGATCTTCAGACTGCCGAGCAGGGAAGCGATGCGACCGGTGGTTTGCAGGTCAAATTCATTCAACAGGCCGTACAACAACCCGGCGCGATACGCATCGCCGCAACCGGTCGGGTCGTTGACCACATCGGCCTGCACCACCGGAATGTGGTACACAGTGCCTTCGGTGTACAACTCGGAGCCTCTCTCGCCGCGGGTCACAATCAGTGCATCCAGGTGCCCTGCGATGCGCCGCGCATCCCAGCCGGTGCGGCTGTGCACCAGTTCATACTCGTAGTCGTTGACCGCCATCCAGGTGGCTTTGTCGATGAAGTCCTTGAGTTCATCGCCATCAAACATGGGCATCGCCTGACCCGGGTCGAAGATGAATGGAATGCCGGCCTCAGCAAATTCCCGGGCGTGTTTGAGCATGCCCTGTTTGCCATCCGGCCCAACGATGCCGATGCCAATGTCTGGATGATCGGTGACGTTGTTCTGATCGGAAAAATTCATCGCGCCGGGGTGAAACGCGGTGATCTGGTTGTTGCTCATGTCGGTGGTGATGTAGGCCTGAGCGGTGTACTGGTCGGGCAATTCACGCACCGCTTCCAGCGAGATCCCCAGTTGCGTGAATTTGTCTCGGTACACCCCAAAATCACGGCCCACCACACCCATTGGCACCGGCTGACCGCCGATCAGGTGCAGGTTGTAGGCGATGTTGCCGGCGCAGCCACCCAGTTCACGCTTCAGTTGTGGCACCAGAAAAGACACGTTGAGTTTGTGAATCTGGTCGGCCAGGATGTAGTTTTCGAAACGGTCCTCGAAAACCATGATGGTGTCGTAGGCCAGCGACCCACATATCAATGCTCTGCTCATGTGTTCAGTTTCTCTTGCAATAGTTCTTTCAGTTGCACCGGATTGGCCTTGCCCTGGGTGCGTTTCATCACCTGTCCAACAAAAAAATTGAACAGTTTGTCGTTGCCCGCGCGGAAGCCGGCGACCTGGTCGGGGTTGTCCTGCAACACCTGATCCACCAATTGTGCCAATGCACCGGCATCGGAGATCTGCGCCAGCCCCTCGCGCTCTATGATCTGTGCCGCGTCCTCCGACGTATCCCACATGCGTTCAAGCACCTGGCGTGCAATTTTCATGGAAATGGCGCCGCGTTGAACCTGATCCAGCAACCCGGCCTGTCGTGCGGGATCGACCGGGGCTTCTTCAATGCGCACGTCGTGGGCGTTCAACAGCGCGCTGAAATCACCCAGCAGCCATTTCACCACGGCGTCCGGTGTCGCCTCAGTGGCCGCCACCACGGCTTCGAAGTAGCGCGCCAGAGGCACATCGTGGGCGACGATGCGGGCTTCCTGTTCACGCAAGCCGAGCTGTGCCATGTAGCGCGCCTGCTTGGCCGCTGGGAATTCCGGCAACAGGGCCCGCTGCGCTTCGATGTCGGCCGCTTCAATGCGCACCGGCAATAAATCCGGGTCGGGAAAATAACGGTAGTCGTTGGCCTCTTCCTTGCTGCGCATGGCGCGGGTTGAATCGGCTTCGGCGTCGTACAAGCGGGTTTCCTGAATCACCGTTCCACCGCCTTCAATCATGCGGATCTGGCGTTTGATTTCGTGGTTGATGGCCTTTTCAATGAAGCGGAACGAATTGAGGTTCTTGATTTCTGTGCGCGTGCCCAGGGCCTTGTGCCCGCTTGGCCGCACCGACACATTGGCGTCGCAACGAAACGAGCCTTCCTGCAGATTGCCGTCGCAAATGCCCAGGTGGGTCACCAGCGCATAAATTTCACGCATGTAGGCCACCGCTTCGGCGGCGCTGTGCATTTCCGGTTCACTGACCACCTCAATCAGCGGCGTGCCGGCGCGATTCAGATCAATGGCGGTGAATTGCGCGTAGGCGTCGTGGATCGATTTGCCGGCGTCTTCTTCCAGGTGCGCGCGGGTGATGTTGATGCGCCGGGGTTCACCATCCTGTGGCTGGATGGTCACGTGACCACCGCTCACAATCGGCCGGTCCATCTGGCTGATCTGGTAACCTTTGGGCAGATCCGGGTAAAAGTAATTTTTACGCGCAAACACCGTCTCACGGCTGATCTCGGCATCAATGGCGAGGCCAAAGCGGATCGCGCTGCGCACCGCCTGGGCATTCAGCACCGGCAAGGTGCCGGGCAAGCCGGCGTCGAGAAAACTCACCTGGGTGTTGGCATCCGCGCCGTAGGCCGCGCGGGCACCGGAGAACAATTTGCTGTGGGTGTCCAGACGCACGTGAATTTCCAGACCGATCACCGCCTCCCAGCCGTTCTTCATGCCAGCCCCTCCGGTTGCGCCAGGTGCCAGTCGGTGTGCGCCTGCAGATGCCGCGCTAAATCCAGAATGCGCGCATCGTCCATGTAGCGCCCCATCAGCTGCAAGCCCACCGGCAAGCCCGCGACCGGGGCGCATGGCAGCGACAAACACGGCAAACCCGCCAGCGAGGCCGGTATGGTGAACACATCGGCCTGATACATGCTCACCGAATCGGCCTTGGCGCCTTTTCGGAATGCGGTTTCCGGCGTCACCGGCCCAAGCAAAACATCCACGCGATCAAAGGCGCGGGAAAAATCATCGGCAATCAGTCGCCGGATTTTTTGCGCTTTGACGTAATAGGCGTCGTAATATCCAGCCGACAGCGCCCAGGTGCCGACCAGAATGCGGCGCTGCACTTCAGCACCAAATCCTTCACTGCGCGAACGCACGTACAAATCCTGTAAATCGGTGGCCCCGTCGCACTGATGACCAAAGCGCACGCCGTCAAAACGCGACAGGTTGGAGGAACACTCGGCCGGCGCCAGAATGTAATAAGCCGCCACCGCCAGATCCGCGTGCGGCAACTCAACGTCCTCGAATTGCACACCCAGATCGGCCAGCGCAGCGATCGCCTGTTGCAGGGATGCTGCCATCGGCGCGTCCAGTTGTTCAAACCAGTCGCGCACCAGACCCACGCGCAGGCCTTTGGTGGCGTGCACCGGTTGCGCACTGAATGGCAACTCGACGGCTGCAGTGGAGGTGGAGTCCAATGGATCGTGTCCGCACATGGCTGAGAGCACCAGAGCGCAGTCTTCGGCGCTGCGCGCCATCACGCCGCCCTGATCCAGACTGGAGGCAAACGCCACCATACCGTGTCGTGACACCCGGCCGTAGCTGGGCTTGACGCCGGTCACGCCACACAGCGCGGCCGGCTGACGAATTGAACCGCCGGTGTCGGTGGCGCTTGCTGCCGGCACCAGGCCAGCCGCAACGGCGGCGGCCGATCCGCCGGATGAGCCGCCCGGAACGCGCGCCGGATCCCAGGGATTGCTGACCGCGCCGTAGGCCGAATTTTCATTTGAGGAACCCATGGCAAATTCATCCATGTTGGCCTTGCCAAGGGTGATCATGCCGGCGGCGCTCAGGCGCTGCACGGCGGTGGCATCGTACGGCGGCACGAAGTTGGACAGCATGCGTGATGCGCAGGTGGTGGTGACCCCCTGGGTGCAGAACAAGTCCTTGTGCACCAGGGGCAAACCGGTCAATGGACCGCCGGTGCCGGCGTCGATGACGCGCTGCTGTGTGCTGGCCGCGTCCAGCGCCTGTTCCGCCTGCACCGAAATCAACGCGTTCAGTTGCGGGTTTAAGCGCTCAATGCGATCCAGGCTGTGCTGCACCAGTTCACGCACGCCCAGCGACTTGTCGCGCAGCTGTTGCTGCAATTGCCGCAGGGACGCACTCATTCAATCACCTTCGGCACCAGATAATATTCGCCGTCGGCGTGGGCCGAGAGGCGCAACAATTCCGCTTTGTGATCGCCCTCAGTCACCGCGTCCTCGCGCAATCGCTGCACCGCATCGGCGGGGTGACACATGGGCTCAATGCGGTCGGTGTCAACGCCGTTGACGCGCGCCACCATGTCCAATATGGCGCTCACTGAAGCGGTCAGTTCAGTGCGGGTTTCGGCCGGCGCCTGCAAGCGCGCCAATTGAGCCAATTCTTTAATTTCTTTATCATTTATTGACATATCAACGGCACCAATCATATATAATCCGCCTTTGGGTGACAAAATCCCGCGAGCAGCGGCGTATTATGCCATTTTAACAATTCAGATGTAAGCCAAAATACCAATGTTTAAAAAAATCAGAAGCCTCTTTTCCAATGACCTGTCGATCGATCTCGGCACCGCCAATACGCTGATTTTCATGCGTGATCACGGCATCGTCCTGAACGAGCCGTCGGTGGTTGCGGTCAGAATGGATCATGGGCGCGGTGGACCGGTTGACATCGCTTCGGTGGGCACCGATGCCAAAATGATGCTGGGCCGCACGCCCGGTAACATCAAAACCATCCGCCCTCTGAAGGACGGGGTGATCGCTGATTTTGACATGACCGCGGCGATGCTGCAGCACTTCATCAAGAAAGTGCATTCCAACCGCTGGCTGAAACCCTCATCGCGCGTGCTGGTGTGTGTGCCGTGTGGCTCCACCCAAGTGGAACGCAAGGCGATCAAAGAATCGGCCTACGGCGCCGGCGCGGCCGACGTGTATCTGATTGAAGAGCCGATGGCCGCGGCGATCGGCGCGGGCATCCCCATCCACGAAGCGCGCGGTTCCATGGTGCTGGACATCGGTGGCGGCACCTCGGAAGTGGCGGTGTTGTCGCTCAACGGCATTGTGTACTCGGCCTCGGTTAAAATTGGCGGCGATAAATTTGATGAGGCCATCATTTCCTACGTGCGTCGCAGCTACGGCACGCTGATCGGTGAATCCACCGCGGAACGCATCAAACACGAAATCGGTTGCGCCTACCCGGCCAACGAAGAAATCACCATCGAAATATCCGGCCGCAACCTGGCCGAAGGCGTGCCGCGAAAATTCACCATTTCAAACAACGAAGCACTGGAAGCCCTGCACGAACCGCTGGCCGGCATCGTCGCTGCGGCGAAAACCGCGCTGGAACAGACGCCGCCTGAATTGTGCGCCGATGTGGCTGAAAAAGGCATCGTCCTGACCGGTGGCGGCGCTTTGCTCAAAGACCTGGACAAACTGCTGATGGAAGAAACCGGGTTGCCGGTGTTTGTCGCCGAGGATCCGCTGACCTGCGTTGCCCGGGGCGGTGGCAAAGCACTGGAAATCATCGATCAGAAAGGCTCGGATTTCTTCACTTCATTTCGCTGATTGCAGCGCCTCTGAAGGATGGCCTCTTACCGCAACGAAACCAGTTTATCGCAAAAGCCATTCATTCAGTTCATCCTGCTCGAACTGGTGTGCATCGGCTTTATGCTGGCCGACCGCCAGACGCAGATGATGCAGCCGGTGCGCAGCGCACTTTCGGCACTGACCCTGCCGCTGATCAAAACCATTGAATGGCCACAGAAACTGTGGGAGATCAGTGAGCTGGCGCTGTCTAGACAGGCCGCCTTGGTGCAGGAAAACACCGCCCTCAAACAGGCCCTGATCGATGCCCGCATGCAGGTCCAGCAAAACACGCTGCTGAGTGAGGAAAACACCCGTCTGCGGCGATTGCTCAAAGCCGGTGAACAGCTGCCGCTGGACACCAGTGTGGCGTTCGTATCCAACATCAACCTGAGCGAGAACAAACAGCAGGTGATGATCAACCAGGGCACGCAACACGGCGTGTACAACGGCCAGGCGGTGCTCAGCCTGGACGGCGTGATCGGTCAGGTTGAACACCACGGCTTGTTGTATTCGCACGTCATCCTGATCAGCGACCGCAACCACGCCATCCCGGTGGAAAACGTGCGCACCGGTCTGCGCTCAATTGCCTACGGGCGCGGCGATCCCACCGGCATTGATTTGCCGGAATTGCCAGCCAGCGCGGATGTGAAAATCGGCGATGTGCTGATCACGTCCGGCTTCGGACACCGTTTCCCGCGTGGTCTGCGGGTGGCCAGCATCGTCGACTTGCAGCCATCGGCTGACCAGTCCTTCCTGCACGCCCGAGCGCAGATATTTGCCGGCATGTCACAATTGACCGAAGTCTTCCTGGTGTGGCCCGAAGGCGAGGCCGCTGACGTGCCATGAAGAACAGCCTCAGCGCACTGATTCACCTCTCCCTTTTGCTGGCATTGCTGCTTTCGCTGCTGCCGCTGCCAACGGCCATTGAACGCTTGCAACCTTACTGGTTGGCCGTGGTGATGATTTACTGGAACCTCACACAGCCCGAACGTTCCAATGTGTATGTGGCATTTTTTTACGGCGTGATTCTGGATGTTCTGAACGGCAGTCTGCTCGGTAAACACGGGTTTTCACTGGTGGCGATCACTTACATTGTGTCCAAGTTCAGCAAACAGCTGAAAATGACTTCGGTTTGGCAGCTGACCGCGGTGGTGGTGTTCCTGCTGTTCAACGACCTGATCATTCGTTCGGCCATCGACTGGCTCAGTGACCGGGTGGTGCCGCAATGGTCGGCCCTGCTGCCCCTGTTGACCAGCGCACTGATCTGGCCGTGGTTGTATTATTTGCTTGAACGCATCCGCATTCGCCGGCGCGCATGAAGAAAGCCGCGTTCAATCCAAGCAAGGACCGCGCCCTGTTCCAGCGTCGTGCACTGATCACCACGGGCCTGATTCTGTTGGCCTTTGCCACCCTGATCGGCCGCTATTTTTACCTGCAGATCCTGCGCCACCCACAGTACGTGGCCCTTTCTGAACAAAATCGCATCAAATATTCCCGCATCAAGTCGGCGCGCGGCCTGATTTATGACCGCAATGGGCGCATACTGGCTGAAAACCTCACAGCCTATCGTCTGCTGGCCACCCCGGAGAAAGTGCCCAACATGGCCGAGAGTCTTGACAAACTTGGTGAATGGGTGGCACTCAATGAGGCAAACATTGAGCAGGTGCTGGAATCGATTCAATACGAGCCGGTGTTCAAACCGGTGATGATCAAAGCGCGGCTCAGTGACCGCGAAGTGGCGGCCTTCGCCGCACGCAAACACACCTTCCCGGGTTTCACCACTGAACCGTATCTGATTCGCCACTACCACCACCCACAAATCATGTCTCATGTGATCGGTTACGTGGGCCAGCTCAGCGCCGAGGAATTCGACCGGGTTGACCACGCCCTGTATGCCAACGACGATTACATCGGCAAAATCGGCCTGGAAAAGCACCACGAATTGCGTCTGCACGGTGAACCCGGCGTGCTGATCACTTACACCAACGCGCGCGGCAAATATTTGCACCAGGAAATCAAACAGGCGCCGGTGAACGGTGAAAACCTGCAGCTGACCATTGACATCGAGTTGCAACAGGCCGCGCACGAGGCGTTCAATGAACAAACCGGTTCTGCCATTGCCATAGATCCGAACACCGGTGAAATTCTGATGATGCTTTCAGAACCCGGTTACAACATCAACGATTTCGTCAACGGCATTTCCACGGAACGTTTCTCGGCCTTGCTCAACTCCATCGAGAAACCACTGTTCAATCGCAGCATCATGGGCGGGTATGAACCCGGTTCAACCATCAAGCCCTACATTGCCCTGGCCGGCCTGCACCACGACATCATCAGCGCAGAATCCACCATGCTGTCCACCGGCGTATTTCAACTGCCCAACCGCGAACGCAAATACCACGACTGGAAGCGCGGTGGACACGGGCTGGTGAATGTGGTGGACGCACTGGCCCAATCAATCAACACGTTTTTCTACGACCTGGCGATCAAGCTCGGCATAGACCGGATTCATGATTTCCTCGCGCACTTCAATTTCGGCCAATACACCGGCATCGACATCAGCGGTGAGAAAAAAGGCATCCTGCCCTCGCGCGAGTGGAAGAAAGCGGCGCGCGGCACGATCTGGTTTCCCGGTGAAACCGTGATCACCGGCATCGGCCAGGGCTATTTTCTGGTGACCCCGATCCAGATGGTCAACGCCTTGGGCATTCTGGCTTCAAAAGGCCGCGTCAACCGGCCCCACCTGGTCAAGCAAACCATTGAACCCCGCAATCTGGCACTGGATGTCTCCGAATCCCACTGGCAGACCGTGCACGAGGGCATGCGCCAGGTGGTCGAAACGCCGCAGGGTTCGGCCTGGGCGATTCGCACCGACGCCTACCGCATGGCCGGCAAGAGCGGCACTTCACAGGTGTACGGCAAGAGCGAAGCGGACATTTATGAAAAACCGGATTTTTTACCCAAGCACCTCAACAACCACGCCCTGTTCATTGCCTTTGCTCCGGTTGAATCGCCTGAAATTGCGGTGGTGGTGGTGGCCGAACACGGCGCCAGCGGGCCGCGCGTGGCGGCGCCCATTGCACGCGCCATCATAGACAAATTCATGGAATTGAAGCATGGCCGCGATTAAGCCCATCAGTCAGCGACAAAGACTGGACTGGTGGCTGTTGACACTGATCCTTTTGCTCATCGCTTATGGCCTGGTGGTGTTGTACAGCGCCGGGGGCCCGGCGATGGTCAAACGTCAGCTGGTTCGACTGGCATTGGGTCTGACGGTGCTGGTGGTGATCAGCCAGTTCAAGCCAGAACGCTTTGAAGCCTTTGCGCCGTGGGTGTACCTCGGGTCATTGCTGCTGCTGGTTGCGGTGTTGCTGATCGGCGTGGAATCCAAGGGCGCGCAGCGCTGGCTCAATCTGGGCATCAGTGTGCAGCCCTCCGAGCTGGCCAAAATCACCGTGCCATTGATGCTCGCCTGGCTGTTTCGGGCACAGCCGCTGCCGCCGGATTGGCGCGCGCTGTTCAAAGCGGTATTGCTGATCGGTGCGCCGCTGGCCTTGATTGTGGTGCAACCGGATCTCGGCACATCGCTGCTGGTCGCCGCCAGCGGCGGCTTTGTGATTTTTCTCTCCGGGCTGTCCTGGAAAGCCATCGGCGGGGTTCTGGCCTTGCTGGCGGTCTCGGCTCCGGTGGTGTGGCATTTTCTCTACCCCTATCAAAAGCAGCGCATTTTGATGTTTCTCAATCCGGAAAGCGACCCGCTCAATTCCGGCTGGAACATCATCCAGTCCAAAATCGCCATCGGTTCGGGCGGCTTGTTTGGCAAAGGCTGGCAGCAGGGCACGCAGACCCAGCTGGACTTTTTGCCGGAACATTCCACCGACTTTATACTTTCGGTGCTGTCTGAAGAATTTGGTTTTGCAGGGGTGCTGGCGCTGTTTTCGCTGTACATTCTGATTCTGTTGCGCTGTTTTGAAGTGGCACGCAACGCGCGGTCCACTTTTACCCGGCTCACCGCCGGGGCACTTGCGCTGACTTTTTTTGTCTATGTTTTCATCAACGCCGGCATGATCAGTGGCATACTGCCGGTTGTGGGGGTGCCATTGCCGCTGGTCAGCTACGGCGGCACATCGATCATCACACTGCTTGCATCGTTTGGTATCATAATGTCCATACAAACACACAAGAGACTGATTCAACAATGAAAATACGCCTGACACTGCTGTTACTGACTTTATTTACCGCGCTCAATGCCGCGGTGCAAACCGCCGACGTGGACGCCTTCATCAAGGAAGTCAGTGCCGATTCCGACCTGGATGCGCACTGGGTGCGTGAGGTGCTGCAACAAGCCAAGCACCAGCCCGGCATCATCGAAGCCATGAACAAACCGGCCGAACGCACACTCAACTGGACCCAGTACCGCAACATTTTTGTGCAACCGGAACGCGTTGAGGCCGGCATCAAATTCTGGCAGGAACACGCCCAGGCGCTCAACGAGGTCAGCTCCGCCACCGGTGTGCCGGCCGAATACATCGTCGCCATCATCGGCGTGGAAACCTATTATGGCCGCATCATGGGCAAACACCGCGTGCTGGACGCGCTGTACACGCTGGCATTTGACTACCCCAAGCGCGGCGCGTTTTTTCGCAAGGAACTGAAAAATTTTCTGTTGCTGTCGCAGGAAGCCGGCATCGACATCACCTCGGTGCTGGGCTCATACGCCGGCGCCATGGGCTACGGTCAATTCATGCCTTCAAGTTATCGCGCCTATGCCCGTGACTACGATCAGGACGCGGTGATCGATCTGTTGGCCAACCCGCGCGATGCCATCGCCAGCGTGGCCAATTATTTCAAGGCGCATAAATGGCAATCCGGCGAACCGGTCGCCGCCGCAGTGGACAATCCGGTTGTGCCCACCGATTACAAGTTCAACCTTCTGGAACCCAATCTTGCGGCCAGTCAATTCAAATCCCTGAGTGATGATCAGCGCAAAAAACAGGTGACCGTGCTGTCGCTGGACCGCGGCGAAGGGCAGGCCCCCGAACACTGGGTCGGCTTTGACAACTTTTATGTCATCACGCGTTACAACCGTTCGCACATGTACGCACTGGTGGTGCATCAAATGGCCACAGCATTAAAGGCGGCGCATGAAAAAATGTAATCTTGCGCTGCTGTGCCTGTGTCTGCTGCTGTCGGCCTGTGGCAAAAAAGACGGTTTTCGCCAGGGCGATGGCCCGCCACGCCATGACCGCTTTGACCTTAATTCCGTCCAACACTGGACACCACGCCCTGAACCTCTGAGCCGCTACGGCAACCACTCTCCGTATCACGTGCACGGCAAAAGCTATTGGGTCAAATCCGAAAGTTCTGGCTTTGAACAAACCGGTCACGCCTCCTGGTACGGCAAAAAATTCCACGGCAAAACCACCTCCAATCAGGAAATTTTTGACATGTACAAGTTGACCGCCGCGCACCGCTCGCTGCCTTTGCCCAGTTACGTGCAGGTCACCAATCTGGAAAACGGCCGCCAGGTGGTGGTGCGGGTCAATGACCGCGGGCCGTTCGTTGACGACCGCATCATCGACCTCAGCTGGGCCGCTGCCAAAGTGCTGGGTTACGTCGAACAGGGGGTCACCCGGGTGCACCTGAAAGTGGTCAATTCTCCGCAGGACCTCAAAGCCGAACTGACGCCTGAAAAAGACGGCGTGCACACCTTCATACAGGTCGGCGCGTTCTCAAGCAACACCAGCGCCACCAACCTGGCGCGGCAGATCAGCAATCTGCTGGACCTGGAAGTCTACGTCAATGAAATCAAAACCGCCGCCGGTCGGCTGTTTCGCGTGCGCGTCGGTCCGGTGGACCAGGCCGGCGAAAGCGTGCGTCTGCGCGATCAGTTGATCGCGCGCGGCGTCGGCACCGCCACCATCGTCACCGAGTAAGCCCAGCCCGAATCCGGGCCACTGCCCAGCGCTCGAAATGTGTTACCATGGGCCGGTTATTCTGCCTGGAGTCCACCCCGATGAAATCGCCTCAATGCCTTGCCCTGATTGCTCTGTGCTGCGCCGTGTGCGCTCACGCCGGTGATCGCATCACCGGCCAGCCATTCGCCACCCGCTCTGAAGTCATCGCACCGCACGGCATGGCCGCCACCAGCCAGCCGTTGGCCACGCAGATTGCTTTGGATGTTCTCAAGGCCGGTGGCAATGCGGTCGATGCCGCGATTGCAGCCAACGCCGCACTCGGGCTAATGGAACCCACCGGCAACGGCATCGGCGGCGATTTGTTTGCCATCGTGTGGGACGCCAAAAGCAAAAAACTGCACGGACTCAACGGTTCCGGTCGTTCTCCGAAATCTCTGACCCGCGAATGGTTCATTGAAAATGGTCACAGCCAGATTCCGGCGCGCGGCCCTTTGCCGGTCTCCGTGCCGGGCACGGTGGATGCGTGGTTCATGCTGCATGAGAAATTTGGCAGCCTGCCGATGCAGCGCATCCTGCAACCAACCATCGACTACGCTGAAAAGGGCTTTCCGGTGTCCGAACTGATCGCCCACTACTGGCAACTTTCGGTGCCTGTGCTGCGCCAGTATCCTGGATTTCTGGAGCAGTTCACCGTCAACGGCCGCGCACCGGCCAAAGGTGAGATGTGGAAAAACCTCAACCTCGCCAACACTTTACGCACACTGGCCAAAGACGGCCGCGACGCTTTTTACGCAGGGGCCATGGCGCGCACCATCGCCGAATACATGCAAGCCAACGGCGGTCACCTGACCTTGGACGATTTGCGCACCCACCGCGGTGAGTGGGTGCAACCGGTGAGCACCAATTACCGCGGCTACGACGTGTGGGAACTGCCACCCAACGGACAGGGCATCGCCGCGCTGCAGATACTCAACATTCTGGAAGGCTACGACCTGGCACAATACGGCTGGCAAAGCGCCGAGTACGTGCACCTGTTTGTCGAAGCAAAAAAACTGGCCTTCGAAGACCGCGCCAAATTTTACGCCGACCCCGCGTTCAATGAGATTCCGGTGGCCGCACTGATCAGCAAAGACTACGCCGCTGAACGGCGTGCACTGATCGACACTGAGCGGGCGAAAAAATCGGTGCCGCCCGGCAACCCGGCGCTGCAGCACGGCGACACCATTTACATGACCGTGGCGGATCGGCACGGCAACATGGTGTCACTGATCCAGAGCAATTACCGCGGCATGGGATCGGGCATGACCCCGCCTGGTCTGGGTTTTATTTTGCAAAACCGCGGCGAGATGTTCGATCTGGCCCCCGGCCGTTTCAATTCCTTTACAGGTGGCAAGCGTCCGTTCCACACCATCATTCCGGCCTTCATCACACACGAGGGCAAACCCTGGGTCAGCTTTGGCCTGATGGGCGGCGCCATGCAGCCACAGGGGCACGCGCAGATTGTCATCAACCTGGTTGATTTTGGCATGAACCTGCAGGAAGCCGGTGATGCGCCGCGCATCCACCACAGCGGTTCATCCGAACCGACCGGCGAGGTGATGAACGACGGCGGCGTGATCAATCTGGAATCCGGTTTTGGATACACGGTGGTGCGCGAGTTGATGCAAAAAGGCCATCGGGTGGAATTTGCGCGCGGGCCCTACGGCGGCTATCAGGCCATCATGCGGGATCACAAGCACGGCGTCTACTTTGGCGCTTCGGAGTCGAGAAAAGACGGTCAGGCGGCCGGTTATTGAACGGCAAATGAACGCGTGCGGGGCAAAATAAAAGCACACTTTGAATGATTGGCGGGCAATTTACCCAAGTTAAAAACGTTATTTATCAATATCTTATAGCGTTTATTTAACTTTTTTTATTTAATTACTTGCTTTAATAATTGCGTCTATGTTATTGTAATATAACCATTTATGCGCCCTAAACCACGCTTCAACCGTGGTTTATACCTCGACCCCGAACTGTCACAGGTTTGGGGTCTTTTTTTTCTGCCCCCGGTCCTGTTGCCTTGCAAACGAACGTGCCGACCTATGTCGACCGCAAAACGCAACAGGGGCCCGCAGGCCCCTGATACCACACCCTTGCGGGTTGATTTAACTGTTGATCAGTGACTGACCACCGGACCGGTATCCGCGCCGTTGTTCGCGCCGCTTGGCTCGGAGCCTTTGCGACGGCCCCAAACGAGACGACGGAACATGCCCAGGATGTCCTCACCGATGCCGAACAGCGCCGGCACCAGCAACAAGGTCACAAAGAATGCCACAAACACACCGGCCGCCAGCGATATCACGATCGGCTGCAAAAAGGCCGCCTGTATGGACCGTTCCATCATCATCGGCAACAGGCCAACGATGGTGGTCACTGAGGTCAGCAGAATGGGGCGGAAACGTGACACACCGGCCTCAATCATGGCCTGCCTGGCCGGCATGCCTTGCGCACGCAGACGATTGCAGTAATCCATCAACACCAGGTTGTCATTGACCACCACCCCGGCGGCCGCGGCGATGCCGAAATAACTGAAGATTGCCATGGTCATGCCAAACACGTAGTGTCCAAGGATCGCACCCAGAAATGCAAACGGCATGGCCACCAGAATCAGAATGGGCTGGAAATAGCTGCGGAACGCCACCGCCAGTAGCGTGTACATGGCAAAAAAGGCGATGCCGTACAAGCCCATCACTTTGGCAATGAAGCGTTTTTCACCTTCGGCCTGCCCAATTTCACTGCGGTCAATGCCCGGGAATTGTTTTTCCCATTGTGGAAAGAAATTTTCCCGCAGGTCTTTCATGATGTCTTCACGCACGTCGTCCTTGAGGTTGGCACTGATGCGCGCAGCGCGCGCGCCGTTCCAGCGCTGAATGCTTTTAATGCCGGGCGCGTATTCCAGATCCGCCACCGAAAGCAACGGCAGCTCACGGCCATCGGCGGTGCGCACGCGGAAATTTTTCAGGCTTTCAATCGAACGCCTGGATTCCACCGGATAGCGCACTTTCACGCGCACATCCTGGCCGTTGCGTGGCAGGCGTTGCACTTCTTCACCGAAGTACGCCTGGCGCACCTGCTGATTGACATCGGCCAATGTCAGCCCGAGCCGCGCGGTGCCGGGTTTCATGGTCAGGCGAATTTCTTCCGAGGCGCCTTCCAGGTTGTTGCGCACGTCATACAAGGACTCGTAACTGCGCAGCTGGTCTTCCAGAGCCGCGGTGGCAGAACGCAACACGTCCAGATCCGGGTGACGGATCGACAACTCCATGCCGGGGCTGTCCTCGTTGAGCGTGTAGCGCACCGTGACTTCACGCGCGTCGGGCACATCGCCCATCAATTCACGCAAGCGGATGGACGCTTCCTTGGCCGACATGTCGCGGGTTTCAGGCGGCGCCAGTTTGACGATTGCCAGCACGCTGTCGCGCCGCGAACGGGTGTACCAGTTCTCAATCAATTCGCCCTGCCCGTTGGTGCGGGCACTGACTTCATCGACCAGCGCTTGTTCGGCCGCCTGCAACTGCGCCAGGATTTCCAATGCGCGGCTGTAAGGCGCGCCTTCCGGCAGCACCACATTGACAATGATTTCATCGCTCTCAATTTCCGGCATGAAACTTTTCTTCACCCAGCCACTGCCGAACGCAGCGAAGCCGATGTACATCATGGCGATGAACAGACTGGTGGTCAGATAGCGTCGGTTCAATGCCCATTCCACCACGCGGCGGTAATGTTTCTGGGAAAAATTCACGATGCTGTCGGCGACTTTCTTCTGCATACGACCGAAGGCGCGCATTTTTTCGCGCGGCTTCATGCCGGACAAATGCGACGGCAGAATCCACAGCGACTCGACCAGTGAGAACACCAGCGCCAGAATCACCACCCAGGTGATGTGACGGGTGAATTCAGAGGTGGAACCATCGAGGAATATCCACGGCAAAAAGGCCATGATGGTGGTCACCACACCAAAGATCACTGGTTTGGCCACCAGACGCGTGCCGGAGATGGCGGCTTTGAGACCGCCGCCCAAGCGATGCGCTTCGCTGTGCACGCCTTCACCGACCACAATGGCGTCGTCCACCACAATGCCGAGCACCAGCAGAAAGGCGAAGGTGGAGAGCATGTTCAGTGACACCCCGACGGTGGGCAAAAACACGAATGCGCCGGCGTAGGCGGTGGCGATGCCCACCGCGACCCAGAACGCCACCAAAGGCCGCAAGGTCATCAGCAACACGATCATCACCAGCATCAACCCCTGCAGGGCCGAAGTGGTGATGGTGGTCATGCGGCCATTGAAATCCTCGGCCTGATCGGTCCACAAGGTCAACTTGGCGTTGCCTGGCAGGGTATCACGGCGCTCGGCAATCCATTCACGCACGGCGTTGGACGCGGTGACGATGTCCATGACTTCAGTGGTCATGACCTGGATCAGCACCGCCGGCTCGCCATTGAGCGTGGCCAGAATCGGGTTGTCTTCAAAACCGTCAATCACCGTGGCCACATCACGCACCCGGATCACACCGCCGTCCTGTGTTTCGCGCACGATGATGTCACCGAATTCGGCTTCTGTGTCGGCCTGGTTGCGCACCTTCAATTGATAGGTGCCGACTTCCGTGCGCACCGACCCGGCCGATTGATTGACCGAAGAATTGCGGATCGCCTCGGCCACGTCGGAAAAACTTAAGTTGTAACGTCGCAGCGAGTCTTCACCGACTTCAATGGACACTTCTTCCGGCCGGGTGCCAAACAGTTGCACCACGGTGATCGCCGGCAATTGCGCCACTTCACGGCGCAATTGCTCGGCCAGCCGTTTCAGATCGCGCTCAGACATATCACCGTGCACGGCGATGCGGATGAATTCATTGCGGTTGACCCATTGCTGCACCTGCGGCGGATCGATGTCGCGCGGAAACGATGAAATTGAATCCACGCGGATTTTCACGTCGTTCATGAACTGGGTGAAATCCACCTGCTGATCGGCCAGAATGTACACTTCGCCCTGGCCCTCGCGGGATGAAGAACGCACCCATTCAATTGCGTCCAGGTCGCTGACCGATTCTTCGATCCGCGCCACAATCTGCTCTTCCACTTCCTGCGGCGCAGCGCCAGGCCAGCTCACCTGAATCTGCAGGCCGGGAAAGCGCACGTGCGGGTCCATCTCGCGCTCCAGCGATTTGAAACCGTACAAGCCGGCCAGCAGGATGCCGACCATCAACAAGTTGGCCGCCACCGAGTTTTTCGCCCACCAGGCGATCAGGCCTTTCATGCGCCCACTCCATCAATGCTGGCCACTTCAACGGCATTGATTTCGCGTTGCATGGCGCGCACACGCATGCCCTCCACTGCGACCGGAATGGTTGAGGTGACCACCCGTTCCCCGGCTTCGACACCGGCACTGATCAGCACCGATTCCTCGTTGCTCGACAGCACTTCCACTGTACGTATTTCCAGGCGGTCCTCATCGTTCACCACATACACCTTGTCGGCATTGCGCAGCGCTTCACGCGGCAGGGACATGGCCTGTTGCTGCTGCACACCCTGGATCACTGCGCTGACAAACATGCCCACCGCAAGCGGTTGCCCGCGATCAGCACCTTCGCCGTACGGATCCTGCACTTCAGCAATGGCATAGATCAGGCGGGTCTGCTGATCCACCGAGGCGTGCGTGCGCACGATGCGACCGCGCCACTGGTGCTGGCGGTTGCCGATGCGTTGCTGAAAAATGACCTCAGGTGCGGGGCTGTGCTCGGCATTGAAACCGATGGACAGATTCAGTTCAGCCAGCTGGGTGTCGGTCAGCGGCAACTTCATTTCCACCGCGTCGGTGGAAAACACCCGCCCCAGCACCGCACCGGCGGAAACGTATTGACCCACACCAATGTTTTTCAGCATCACCCGGCCGTTGAACGGCACTTTGATTTCGGTGCGCTCGATGTTCAGGCGGGCTTCGTCCAGATCGGCCTGGGCGGCGGCCAGTTTGGCCTGGGCCTCGGCCACCTGGGGCTTGTTCAGGGCAAAGTCACTGGGTTGTTCAGAGCCGCCCCGCTGGCGCCATTCGTTGCGCTTAATTGTGGCGTTGGCTTTTTCACGCTCCACTGAGGTGCGCGCTTCGGCCACACGCGCCTCGGCGCGCACCAGCGCCAGGCGGTAATCGGTGTCGTCGATTTTGACCAGCACGGTGTTGGAATCAAACGCGCCGCCGGCGGCAAATTGCCCGGCCACCGACACAACGTGTCCGGACACCCGGGAGATCAGATCAATTTCGGTTTTCGGTCGCACCTCGCCCTGGGTGTTGACATCCAGCTTGACCACTGCGGATTCCACCGGATCCACAAACAAAGACACCACGCGCTCTTCGGTGGCTTTCTTTTCCGGTGCCGGCCGCGCATTGACCATCACATTGACCACGAATATGCTCAATACCAAAACGCCCAACGGCATCAACACTTTGCCTATATTTTTCATCGCCTGTCCCCGACTGATTGGATAGTGCAACAACGCCTGCGTTTGTCGATTGTTACACTGTCCAAGTGATTATTTTTTTCTTCAACCCAATGGATCGAGCATATCTCTGAGAGATCGCCTGCGATTTATTTCGGCATGCGAGCCCATGGGTGCCTGCGCCTGAAATCTCCGCATCGCCACTCGACCCCTGGCTTTTTTCAGAACGAACCAAAGCCCTTCGCGGTTACCTGTAAAACGGTCGCAAATTCAAAAAAGTTCATTCGAGCGTGCCTCCATTAAAACAAATTCGTGGCGCAGGCGCATGCGCCACAAGTCAGTTTTTCGCTGTGTTTTTTATTCACGGCGGACAGAGTCAATCGCAGTCCAGCGCCGGGCACTTGCAGGGGCAATCTGACCGTGTGCTATAATTTACTGACTTTCAACTCACACAAGTGAACGCATGAAAAACACCCTGCTCGCACTGGCCGCCGCTGCCCTCGCAGCGTGTGCCACATCGCCTTTGGGCCGCAATCAACTGATCCTGGTGCCCGACAGCCAGATGAACCAGATGGGCGTGGACGCCTTCCAGCAATTGAAAGAAAAACAAACCGTCAGTCGCGACCGCGGCGACAACCGCTACGTGAGCTGCGTGGCCGAAGCCATCATTGAACAATTGCCCGAACCGTGGAGCAGCCAAGCCTGGGAAGTGGCGGTGTTTGAGGACGATTCAGCCAACGCCTTTGCCCTGCCCGGCGGTAAAATCGGTGTGCACACCGGTTTGCTGGATGTGGCCAAGAACCAGGACCAGCTGGCCACCGTGATGGGCCATGAAGTGGCACACGTGCTGGCCCGTCACGGGGCGGAACGTGTGTCACAACAGGTGTTGGCGCAAACCGGTCTGCAGGCCGCAGAAGTCTACAGCAGCAGCAAGATCAGCGATGAGAAAAAACAGCAGTGGCTGATGCTTGGCGTCGGCCTGGGCGCGCAGCTGGGGATTCTGTTGCCCTACAGCCGCACCCATGAAAGTGAGGCCGATCTGTACGGCCTGGACCTGATGGCACGCGCCGGATTTAACCCCGACCAAAGTGTGGATTTGTGGCAAAACATGGACCGCGCCTCAGCGGGAAAGCGACCGCCGACCTTCCTGTCAACGCACCCGGACCCGAAAAAACGCATTGAGAATCTGCGCCAGCGATTGCCGCACGCGCAGAACATTGCGCGCGAAGCACACGCCGCCGGCCGTCGACCCAACTGCCGCCAATAAACGGCAGTGGGGCGACGGCCGGGTCGCCCAATCAGGCAAACACCACGCGGCCGTCTGCGAGTTTTGTGCGGATGTGGGATCCGGGACCAAAGCGTCCAGACAGCAGTGCTTCGGCCAAGGGGTTTTCCAATTCATCCTGAATCGCGCGTTTCAGCGGACGCGCGCCGTAGACCGGATCAAAGCCGACATTGCCCAGGTAATCCAACACCGCATCGTCCAGTTCCAGCACAATGTCGCGGGCCTGCAGGCGTTTCTGTAAGCGCTTGACCTGGATGCCCGCAATGGCGCGAATTTGCGCCTTGCGCAGCGGATGAAACACCACAATGTCGTCGACACGATTGATGAATTCAGGCCGGAAATGCCGACCCACAATGGCCATAACCGCCTGCTTCATGTCCTCGTATCCGTCGTCAATTTTTTCCTGGATCACATCCGAACCGAGATTGGATGTCATAATGATTACGGTGTTTTTGAAATCCACCGTGCGCCCCTGACCGTCGGTCAAACGGCCGTCGTCCAGCACCTGCAACAGCACATTGAACACGTCCGGGTGGGCTTTTTCCACCTCATCCAGCAAAATCACTGAATACGGCCGACGCCGGACCGCTTCGGTCAGGTACCCACCCTGATCGTAACCGACGTATCCGGGCGGCGCGCCGATCAGTCGGGCCACCGAATGTTTCTCCATGAATTCCGACATGTCCAGGCGCACGATCGCGTCCTCGGTGTCAAACATGAATTCCGCCAGCGACTTGCACAGTTCGGTCTTGCCCACGCCGGTTGGCCCGAGAAACAGAAACGAACCGATCGGCTTGTTGGGATCGGAAATGCCGGAGCGTGAACGCCGGATGGCGTGCGCCACCGCTTCAACCGCTTCGTTTTGACCGATCACGCGCTGATGCAGTTTGTCTTCCATCTGCAGCAGTTTCTGCTTTTCACCTTCCATCATCTTGCTCACCGGAATGCCGGTCCAGGCCGACACCACTTCGGCAATCTCGGCTTCAGTGACTTTATTGCGCAACAATTTGAACTGGCTCTGGTCGACCTTGGAGGCCTCGGAAATTTTCTTTTCCAGATCCGGTATCACGCCGTATTGCAGTTCACTCATGCGCGACAGGTCGCCAGCACGGCGCGCGGTTTCCATCTGCGTCTTGGCCTGTTCCAGCTCCTCTTTCAGGTGCGTGGTGCCCTGCACCGCGGCTTTTTCTGCTTTCCAGATTTCCTCCAGATCCGAATACTCCCGCTGTTTGATTTCTATTTCTTTTTCCAGGTCGGCCAGGCGTTTGAGCGAGGCCTTGTCGGTGTCTTTTTTGATCGCTTCGCGCTGAATTTTCAATTGAATCAGGCGGCGGTCCAGCTTGTCCAGCTTGTCCGGCTTGGAATCAATTTCCATGCGGATGCGGCTGGCCGCCTCGTCCATCAGATCAATCGCCTTGTCCGGCAGCTGCCGGTCGGAAATGTAGCGGTGCGACAGCGTGGCCGCGGCGACAATCGCCGGGTCGGTGATTTCCACCCCGTGGTGCACTTCATAGCGTTCATTCAGTCCGCGCAGAATGCCGATGGTGTCTTCGACGCTGGGTTCGCCCACATAGACCTTCTGAAAACGCCGTTCCAGGGCCTTGTCTTTCTCCACGTACTCGCGGTATTCATCCAGCGTGGTGGCACCGATGCAATGCAATTCGCCGCGCGCCAGCGCCGGCTTCAGCATGTTGCCGGCGTCCATCGCGCCTTCGGCTTTGCCGGCACCGACCATGGTGTGCAATTCGTCAATAAAGAGGATGATGCGGCCTTCCTGCTTGGACAAGTCGTTGAGCACGGCTTTCAGGCGCTCTTCGAATTCACCGCGGTATTTGGCCCCGGCGATCAGGGCGCCGAGATCCAGCGACAGCAGGCGCTTGCCTTTGACCCCTTCAGGCACCTCATCGTTAATGATGCGTTGGGCCAGGCCTTCGACAATGGCGGTTTTGCCGACCCCGGGCTCGCCAATCAACACCGGGTTGTTCTTGGTGCGGCGCTGCAGCACCTGCACGGTGCGACGGATTTCTTCGTCGCGGCCGATGATCGGGTCGATTTTGCCCTGTTCGGCGCGCTCGGTCAGATCGACGGTGTATTTTTCCAGTGCCTGGCGGTTTTCCTCGGCGTTCTGATCGTTCACCGATTCGCCGCCGCGCAAGGCCTCGACGGTGCGCTCCAGGGATGTTTTCACCGCGCCGCATTCAGACAGCAGTCGCCCGGCGGCGTCGTTGACCTCCAACAAGGCCAGCGGAAACAGTTCACTGGCAATGTATTGGTCGTTGCGTTTCTGCGCCATTTTGTCGCACACATTGAGCACGCGCATCAGGCCGTTGGACAGATTGACCTGGCCGGCGTTGCCGCTGACTTCCGGCAAAGCGTCTATGGCCTTGTCCAGTTCATTGACCAGGCGGTCGATTTTAACGCCGGCTTTCATCAACAGGTGGCGCACGCTGGAATTGTCCTGGTCCAGCATCGCCGCCAGCAGGTGCACGGATTCAATCATGTTGTGATCGCGTGCCACAGCCAGCGACTGGGCCTCCTGTATGGCCAGCTGAAAATTGGTGGTGAGTTTATTGATATTCATTGTTTTCGGCTTGGATTTTTAACTGCAGCATAAATGGGGCTGAACGCCCTGTTTTCAACGCTGCGAAGGCGCCCCACGGCGCACAAACTTGAGCCAGATCAAACCCGCAGATTCAATATTCCCAATAAGCCGGGATGAGCAACACGAAAATGGTGAACAATTCCAGACGGCCGAATATCATCGCCAGCGACAACACCCATTTGCCGCCGTCGGTGATGTCGGCGTAGTGCGGCCCGGCTTTGGCCAGCGCCGGACCCAGGTTGGTGAGAGACGCCAGGGACGCGGAAAATGCGGTGGTGATGTCTTCGCCCACGGCGCTCAGTATCAGCGTGAAGACCACCAACAGAAACAGAAACTGCACAAAAAACGCGGCGATCGAGTCCATCACCCGGTAGTTGATGGTTTTGCCGTTGACCTTGATCAGGTATTTGCCGTGCGGGTGGATCAGCCGGTACAGCTCGCGCATGCTCATCTTGAACAGCAGGATCACCCGGATCACCTTGAATCCACCGCTGGTCGAGCCGGCGCAACCGCCCACCGAACTGAGCAATATCAACAGCAGCGGCAAGGCCCCGCCCCACAGGTAAAACGCGTCGGTGGTGAAGCCCGTGGTGGTGGTCAAGGACACCGCCTGGAACACGCCGTGGCGGATGGATTCGTACAGCGAATGGTAGGTGCCATTGAGGTACAACATGCCCGAAGTGATCAGCGATGCGCCGACCAGCAGGCCGACGAAGGTGCGCACTTCCGCGTCCATCAGATAGGTCTTCAGGGAGGCGTTTTTCCAGGCCAGAAAATGCGAGGCAAAATTGATGCCGGCGATCACCATAAAGATCACCGCGATCAGCTCGATCAGTGAATTGTTGTACCAGCCCAGCGAGGCGTCGTGGGTGGAGAACCCGCCGATGGCAATGGTGGAAAACGCGTGACCCACGGCGTCGAACAAATTCATGCCGGCAAGAAAATAGGCCAGTGCACATAAAATGGTGATGCCCAGATAAATGTACCACAGGGTTTTGGCTGTTTCGGTGATGCGTGGCGTGAGCTTTTGGTCCTTCATCGGCCCCGGGGTTTCAGCCCGGTACATCTGCATGCCACCAATGCGCAACATGGGCAGCACCGCCACCGCCAATACAATGATGCCCATGCCGCCGATCCACTGCAGCTGCTGGCGATAATACAGCACCGAATGTGGCAGCTCGTCGATGTGCCGGATGATGGTGGCGCCGGTGGTGGTCAGCCCCGATATGGATTCAAATATGGCGTCGATCAGCGAAAGATTCAGGTGATTGGACAGATACAGTGGCACCGCACCGGCCAGGCCGACGATCAACCACGAAGCGCCAACCAGTATGAATCCGGAACGCAGGCGCAACTCGGCTTCGGCGTTGCGAAACAACAACACACAGGCACCGCCCAACACCGCCAGCACAAGAAAACCTTCGATGAATGGCACCACATCGCCGTCGCGATAAATCATGCCGATGAGAATCGGTGGCAGCATCATCAGGCTGGACACCAGCAACAGCAGGCCAAGTATGCGAAGGATCAGTGGCAGGTTCATAGGTAAAACGGGCTGACCTGCAAGAGCCGCTCAATGTCGTTGATGTTGCGCTTGTCGGTGACGAACAGAATCAGATGGTCCTCGTTGCGGATCACCACATCGCGGTGCGCCATCAGCACTTTTTTGCCGCGGATGATGCCGCCGATGGTGGTGCCCGGTGGCAGATTGATGTGCTGGATCTGCTTGCCGATCACTTTGGAACTGGACGCGTCGCCGCGCACCACCACCTCAATGGCCTCGGCCGCGCCTTCGCGCAGCGAATGCACGCGCGCCATGTTGCCTTTGCGCACATGCGCCAGCAATCCCCCGATGGTGATGTGTTGCGGCGAAATGGCGATGTCGATGGTGCCCTGTTCAATTAAACGCGCGTAGTTGTGTTTGTTGATCAATGTGATCACTTTGCGCGCGCCCATTTTTTTCGCCATCAAGGCCGACAGCAGATTGGCCTGATCGTCGTTGGTCAGCGCGCAGAACACATCGGTCTGGTCGATGTTCTCCTCGTGCAGCAATTCCTCTGAGGTGCAATCGCCCTTGATCACCAGCGCCTTGTTCAATTCCTCAGCGATGTATTTGACCCGCCGTTTGTCCAGCTCAAATATTTTCACCGAATGATCGCTTTCCAGCGCGCGGGCCAGATTGAAGCCGATGTTGCCGCCGCCGGCCAGGATGATTTTGTTGGCCGGTTGTTCGGACTGGCGCAAGATGTTCATGATTGTGCGGATGTGTTTTTTCGCCGCCAGAAAGAACACCATGTCGCCTTTCTGAATCACCGTGTCGCCTTCCGGGAACACCGCCTTGTTGTCGCGAAAGATGGCCGCCACGCGGGTGTCCACGTCCTTGGGCATCAAATCCGACAGTTCGCGCAACTGGTGACCGATCAGCGGGCCTTCGCGTTCCGCCACCACGCTCACCAGCTGGGCTTTGCCGTGGGCAAAATCCATCACCTGCAAGGCCCCGGTGTACTCGATCAGGCGCTGGATGTGGTTGGTCACCAGCTGTTCCGGTGAAATGATCACATCGATCGGTAAATGTTCGGATTCAAACATCTCCGGGTAGGACACGTATTCGGCCTCGCGCACGCGAGCGATTTTCATCGGCGTGTGAAACAGGCTGTAGCACACCTGACAGGCCACCATATTGATCTCATCCGAATTGGTCAGCGCCACCACCATGTCGGCGTCGTTGGCGCCGGCGCGAATCAGCACACTCGGATAGGAGGCGTTGCCATGAATGGTGCGCAGATCCAGGCGGTTCTGCATGTCGGTGAGGCGCTCGGCGTCGGTGTCAACCACGGTGATGTCGTTGCCTTCCTTGGACAGGTGCTCCGCGATTGAAGCGCCCACCTGGCCAGCCCCCAATACAATGATTTTCATGACTTGCCGTGGTTTTTGGGATTGATGCCCAGCGACCTGAGCTTGCGATACAGATGGGTGCGCTCCATGCCAACAATCTTGGCCAGATCGCCCACCTTGCCCTGCACCTTGTTGAGGTGGTGCATCAAATAGTCTTTCTCAAATTCCTCCCGCGCCTCCCGCAGTGCCAGATCATAGCGCGTGCTGTTGGACGTGGCCTGCCCGTCCACTGAAGAGCGGGCCAGGTAATCGCGCACTTCATCCAGCTGAATTTCACCGTCCTCGCCCAGCAGCTGCAACTGTCGGATCAGGTTTTTCAGTTCCCGGATGTTGCCTGACCAGTGGTGGCCGCGCAAAAAATTCTGCGCCGCGTAGGACATTTTCCGGTAGCGGGTGTTTTCCTGGTCTGGCAGGTGATTGATGTAGTAATTGAGCAGTTCGGGCACGTCTTCTGCACGCTCGGACAAGGCACTCACGTACAAATAAATCTCGCCGGTCAGGTCAAAAAGTTCTCGGCAGAACTCGCCCTGTTCAATCAGGGCCTTGATGTCCCGTTGGGACGTGCTGAACACGCTGCGTGCCGAGGCCATGCCAACACCAGAAGCCGACCCCATGCGCCAATGCTTGAGCAAGGCGTGCAAGGATTGCTGCAAATCCAGCGTGAGGCAATCCAGATTGGTCAGGATCAGCGACGACTGGTCGCTTGACTTCAGTGTCGCAACGGTTTCTTCGAAGCGCGACTGCGCGTTGTGTTCATTGAGGCTGAGACAGTCCATCACCGCCAGGGCGGATTCCGCGCCATGGCGTTTTTTGTGCAACAGCAGCGCCAGGGTCAATTTGCCGGTGCCGGTCTCGCCCCAGAAACACACGTTGGTGGAAGCGCTGGACAGTTTTTCGATCACATCGCGCATGTCCGTGCTGGCCTGTGAATTGCCCATCGGCTCCAGCACATCCCAGGCCTCGCCGGACTGCGGATGCTGGCCTTGCTGGGTTTTGTGTTGTTTGATGGCCTCGTCGATGGTCTGCAACAGCCGTGCAAGTGATATCGGTTTTTCTATAAAATCACGCGCGCCCAGCCGGGTGGCCTCAATGGCGGTTTCAATGGTGCCGTGTCCGGACATCATGACCACTGGAAAATCGGTCTGCCCCTGTTGTTGCCATTGTTTCAATAGACTGATGCCATCGATGTCCGGCATCCAGATGTCCAGCAGCACCAGATCCGGATGCCCGGCCGACAATTGCGCTTCGGCGGCGCGGCCGGAATCGGCGGTGCTGACGCGATAGCCCTCGTCGCTGAGGATTTCGGAAATCATCTCGCGAATGTCCGGCTCATCGTCAATGATCAATACGTGCACCGCACTCATTGCTGCCCCCCCTTCAAATCGACGCCGTGCTGTGAACGTTCGCTGCCGTGCAACAGCGAAATCTTGCAGGGTTGTTTCTGATGCACTTCTTCGATGCGGATGATCTGCTGTTGCGGCAACAACAACCGTTTAACCCCGTTGAATTCCTCGCGCAATTTTTCTTCCGCGGTGTCTATCACCAGGCCGCCGTCGTTGGCGTCAAAAATCAAACCGCTGACCGAGACAAAGCCGTACATGTCTGCACTCTCCACGTGCGTGGCGTACAACTCATACACCTGATTGAGGTTGATGAAGCGAATCTTGTAGATGTGTTTGTCCTTCATGCCCATGTCTGAAATACCTGCAACGCGTGCTGTCCCGGTGAACGACCCGTTCACACCTGGAAAAATCCTCGCCCGCATGCACCTTCTCCAGTCTGGAGATCATTGCCTGATTTTCGATCAGAAAACGGGCACACCGTGCGCTGCACGCGGCGTGTTGATCGCGTTCCTGTCCCCGTCAGGCGGGCACATGTCGGGCCCAATTATTTTACAAACCATCCCAATAAAAAACCAGTTGTAAAACCTGTGATGTGGCTGATCCAGGCAATCTTGTACACCGGGTCCGGCTGAAACTGCAGCAGCAGTTGAATGGTAAACCACACCAGAATGATGATGGAAATGGGCATGGTGGCGCGCTGCAGGTACAGGCCGATCGGCAACACAAAGTTGATGCGCTTGTGCGGATACAGCACCAGCCAGGTGCCAATCAGGCCGGAAATGGCGCCGCTGGAGCCCATCAGAAAATGGTGGTGATTGTGCAGATAAAACATCGCCGCCAAATTGCCGGCCACCCCGGACACCAGAAACAGGGTCAGAAATTTGCCATTGCCCAGTTCGCGCTCAAGCTGAAACGCCAGCATCAGGAAAATAAAATAGTTGCCGGCCCAGTGCAGCCAGTTGCCGTGGATAAAAATGGCCAGGATCAATCGCATGCCTTCGGTGACGTCGCTGCGGAATTGCGGCAGGAAGCGGTCGGTGATGATGGAAAACAGCTGAATCATCTGGGCGCGCTGAGGGGTCAATTCCATCAGCACCACACAGAGCAGAAACAGCAGGGAGATCAGAACACAAAAATGCGGAAATGGCTTGGGTTTATAATCGGAAAAATCGATCATCTGGGCAGCATGAATGTGGTGCCTTCAAATTCCAGTATCACGCCCTCTTCTGTGATGTCGCTGACCCGCACGGTGTCTTCAATGACGTCGTCGATGGCCAGCGAAAGACCATTGATGATGGCCAGCCGGTTCTTTGGATCGGGGTCATACACGTGCACGCTCAACTTGATGCGCGGCAAGTGTCTGCGAATGGAAAATGGCAGCTGGTGTACATACAGGTGTTCTTGCTGTTTGGTTTGGCCCGGGTCCCGGGTCGGTTCGGGCCCGGGTTCGGCCAGGGTCGCCGCCTGCTGGGGTGTCTTCACGTCGCGGCCTGCTTCAGCGACCGCCTGTGCCTGTGATTCAGTCGCCGCGGCAGCGTCTTCGACTGCTGTATCAAGCCCGTCCGGTTTGTGCTGAATCGGCTGATTGATTTGCGTAAGCAGCCGTTTTTTGACCTGCCTCGCGTCCGGCGCCGGCACCGCCGCAGTCGCTGCGCCGGCAGGCTTATGGGGCTTGTCCTCGGCGGCTTCAGACCGTTCTTTCGGTCGCTCGGGCGCAACCGTTTGCGCAGCAACAGGGTCATTGGCCGGTGTGGCTGCGCCGGTCAGGTCCGACCACATATAGCGCAGCGCATCGCCTTTCCAGTACCACAACACCGCCGCGACCAGCAGCGCCAACAGCAACAGGTACAGGCCCCATCGACGCCGGCCAGTGCGTGAGGCACCGGCGAAAGTGAAGCCAGGGCCGGAATCCCGCATTTTCTGCGACCGTGCCTTGTCCGATTTTTTCAGTGAATCCAGTATTGAAGACATGTTTTATTGCTTGCTCAGTCGTGGTCGTTGATAGGCCCGCAGACTGAGCATCAGCTGGGTTTCCGTGCCCACGATGCCGTCCGCCACCAAACCGTTGTCTTGCTGAAAGGCCACAATCCAGTTGTGCAATCCAACCGCGGCCACCTGTTCCGGTTCAGCAATGATGTCCGCCAGCTTCGCGGCCCACGTCAAGGTGGTCTGCTGATCCGGCGCGTGCATGATTTCCGGTGGCATGGACCACAACACATAGTAACTGCCCAGCCACTGTCCGGCAAGCCATTCGCTGCTGCGTTCAAGCGGCTCGCCTTGCGCGCCGGCAAAAATAATAGAATCTTGGCGCACCCCTGTCAACAGCAACAAACGGCCATTCAGCAACTGCAACAAAACCGGCGCGTCCATGTGCAAGATCTGCGTCAGGTTGCCGAAACGGCGCACACAGGCCAGTCCGGTTTCCTGCGGCGGCGGACAGCCATTTTCCAGCCAGGTCCGTTCCAGGGCTCCGCCGAGCAACTCCACGTACATGGCCCAGGCCTGTTCTCGAGATGGCCACGCCGGTGGCGATTCTGCGAGCGGTTGCGCACTGAGTGCGGTTGATTGCTCCACCGGTCGACCGTCAGAATCCGCCCGCTTGGATCCCCACAGCAGCGCCAGCGCCAGCAGCAGCGCCGCGGCCACTGCGGGCCACAGCCAGGCCAACCGGCCGGCCGGATTTGCGGCCGGACCGGCGGCGGGCGACATTTCAGCGATGGCGCGACGGATGTGTGCCGGGCGCACGCGGTCGCTGTCCCCGGCATACGCCGCCAGCAGTGCGCGGTCACACAACACATTGATCAGGCGCGGCACCCCGCCGGTGTGCCGGTGAATGCGGCGATAACAGCCCGACTCAAACAGGTCGTTGCGCCCTCCACTGACGGTCAGCCGATGACGAATGTAGTGTTCGGTTTCCTCGGCCGACAGTGGCCGCAGGTGAAAACGCGAAGACACCCTTTGCGCCAATTGCCGCAAGTCGCGGCGTTGCATCAGGCTGTTCAGTTCGGGTTGTCCGATCAGAATGATCTGCAGCAATTTCTGCTGGTCGGTTTCCAGGTTGGTCAGCAGGCGCAAATGCTCCAGCGTGTCGCGCGGGATGTTTTGCGCCTCATCGATAATGATCACCGTGTTCTGACCTTCAGACCAGGCCGCCAGCAAGTCTTCATTGAGCCGTTCCACCATGCGGTTCAAGCGTCCGCTGACGCCCCGGCGTGAAATCTTGAGTTCGGTGAAGAGACTTTCCATCAGCTCCAGCGGCGTCACCGCCGGATTCAGGATCAGGGCCGCGCGGGTGTCGGCCGGCAGTTGTTGCAGGAACAACCGGCTGATGGTGGTTTTGCCGGTGCCCACCTCGCCGGTCAATTGCACAAAACCCGCGCCGCCGCCGCGGGTGACCCCGTACACCAGATGCGCCAGCGACTCCTGGTGCTGGTCACTCAGGTACACGCACGCCGGATCCGGGGTGATTGAAAACGGCGGCTTTTGCAATGAAAAAAATTCAAGATACATGCGGTTTCAGTCCTCAGGGCGCGGAAGCGGCGCCCAATGGTTCTGACACGCAATACAGGAAAAGTTCCCTGCGCAGGCCGCCGCAGTTGAATGCTTCAATCTTCATTCAATTCCAGCAGGTCGGCGTTGCCGCCCACAGCGGAGAGGTTGTTGGTGACGGTTTTTTCGTTCATGAAGCGGTGCAGATACCCGGGGCCACCGGCCTTCGGACCGGTGCCCGACAAGCCCATGCCGCCGAACGGCTGCACCCCGACCACCGCGCCAATCATGTTGCGATTGATGTAGCAGTTACCGGCCTGGATGCGCTCAATGATGTACTCGATGCTGTCGTCGATGCGTGAATGCACGCCCACGGTCAAGCCGTATCCGGTGCCATTGACCTGTGCAATGACGTCGTCAATCTGTTCCGCAGCAAAACGGATCACGTGCAGGAACGGACCGAACACTTCTTTTTTCAGCTGATAGATGCTGTCGATCTCGACCGCGTGCGGTGGAAAGAAAAACCCGTCTTCCCGTGATGGCGCGTCGAGCACTTTAATGACCCGGCCCAGCGACTGCATGCGCTCGGCGTGGGCCTGCAACTGGTTCAGTGCGCCCTGATCGATCAACGGGCCAATGTCAGTGGCATACAGCGCAGGGTGGCCCAGCGACAGTTGCGCCATGGCGCCCTGCAACAGGGCAATGACTTTGTCCGCCACATCGCGCTGAATGAACAACACGCGCAGTGCCGAACAGCGCTGTCCGGCGCTGCCGAAGGCCGAGGCGATCACGTCTTTGACCAGTTGTTCCGGCAAGGCCGATGAATCGGCGATCATGCAGTTCTGTCCACCGGTCTCGGCCACCAGGGTGGGCAATGGGCCAGCGCGCTCGGCCAGTGCACGGTTGATTGCCCGCGCGGTGTCGGTGGATCCGGTGAACACCACCCCGGCAACGTCCGGGTGTCGGGTCAGCGGTGCGCCGATGTCTTCGCCGCTGCCAAGCAACAACTGCACCACCGCCTCGGGCACCCCGGCGCGCTGCATCAGCGAAACGGGGTACCAGGCAATCAGTGGCGTCTGCTCGGCCGGTTTGGCGATCACGCAATTGCCGGTGACCAGCGCCGCGGCGATTTGTCCGGTGAAAATCGCCAGCGGAAAATTCCACGGGCTGATGCACACGAACACGCCTTTGCCTTGGTGGTACAGCACATTGCTTTCGCCGGTGGGGCCGGGCATCCGTTCACCGAGACTGAATTGGGCTTCGGCTTCGGCCGCGTAGTAGCGGCAGAAGTCAATGGCTTCACGGATTTCCGCGATGCAATCGTTCACCGTCTTGCCCGCTTCATGACACAACAGGTGCGCCAGGGTGGCCTGTTCCTGCTGCAACAAATCGGCCACTTTCAGCAAACACGCCGCACGCGCCTCAACGCTGCGATCGCGCCAGGCCGGCCAGGCTTTCAGCGCCTGTTCCACTGCCGCATCCACCATTGATATTTCTGCCGGTGTGTACCAGCCAACCAGGTCGCCCAGTCGGGCCGGTGAATTGATTTTTTCCGCTGCGTGCGATGAATGCTGTCCCGGCACCAGTGATTCCGCTTTGAACGGGGATTTGCCGGCCGCAGCCACCGCCGCCTGCCAATCCGACCACACCGCGCTGTCGGGCAAATTCAAGCCCATGGAGTTTTCCCGAGCGGGTGCAAATATCTGTGCCGGCAATGGCAGGGCCGGGTGTTTGTGCTGGCTGTGCCGCAGCACTTTTTCCAGTGGGTCGGCGGTGATTTCCTGCACCGACAATTGCAGATCGGTCAGGCGATTCACGAACGAGGTGTTGGCGCCGTTTTCCAGCAAACGCCGCACCAGATACGGCAACAAATCCTCGTGGCTGCCCACCGGCGCATACACCCGCACCGGGGTGTTCAGGCCGTCGGCGGCGATGCTGCGGCGGTGCAGGGTCTGACCCATGCCATGCAAACGCTGAAATTCATAGCCGCCGGTGCCACCGGCCATGACGTGTACCGCCGCCACGGTGTTGGCGTTGTGGGTGGCAAATTGCGGATAAAAGCGATTGCGGTTGGCCAGCATGTACTCGGCGCAGGCCAGATAGGACACGTCGGTGTTGGCCTTGCGGGTGAACACCGGGTAATTGCTCAAACCCTGTTCCTGGGCGCGCTTGA
The DNA here is from genome assembly GCA_050303435.1 of Marinicellaceae bacterium. Lineage (GTDB taxonomy): Bacteria > Pseudomonadota > Gammaproteobacteria > Xanthomonadales > Marinicellaceae > JBNLBT01. Next base: position 3,670 of record JBNLBT010000001.1, on the reverse strand, counting down.
TTTCGGTGTCCCAATAGGCGCCCTTGACCAGGCGCACCGGCAACACCGCGTCGCGCGCATCGGCCAGCGATTTCAGCCAGTGCAGCACCGGCAGGGCGCGCTTTTGATAGGCCTGCACCACCAGTCCAAATCCGCGGCAATCCGGCAGCCGCTGGAACACCGCGGCAAACACCTGCAATGACAATTCCAGCCGATCGGCTTCTTCGGCGTCCACCGTCACCGCCACATTGCGCGCGTGCGCGTTTTCCGCGATCTGTTGCACGCGCGGCACCAGCTCTTCGAGCACGCGCTCACGCTGCGCCATTTCATAGCGCGGGTGCAGGGCCGATAATTTGATTGAAATGCTCGCCGCCTCGTTGATGTCGCGGCGGCTGTTGGCTTTGGCAATGGCATCAATGGCCGACAGATAAGCCTGCAAATAGCGGTCCGCGTCGGCCTGGGTCAGCGCCGCCTCACCCAGCATGTCATAGGAATGGCGGTAGTCGCGGTGGTCTTTTTTGCCGCTGCGCTTGATCGCCTCTGCGATGGTGCGGCCCATGACAAACTGCTTGCCCATCATCTGCATCGCTCGATACACGCCTTGCCGGATCACCGGTTCGCCGGATTTTTTGATGAATTTGTCCATGGCCGCGGCCAGACCGGTTTTATTTTCGTCCACGTCGATGATCTTACCGGTCAACATCAGGCCCCAGGTGGACGCATTCACAAACAGCGAATCGCTTTTGCCCAGATGCGATTTCCAGTCGGCCTCAAGAATTTTGTCCTTGATCAGCTTTTCTGCGGTGTCGCTGTCGGGGATGCGCAGCAGCGCTTCGGCCAGACACATCAACAGAATGCCTTCCCGCGATGACAGGTCGTATTCCTTCATGAAGGCATCGATGCCGTCCATGTCGTCAATGCGCTCGCGCACGTGTTCCACCAGCTGCACGGCCAGCGCCTGAATCTGGTCGCGCTGTGCCGGACCCGGATTGGCCCGTTTGAGCAATTCATTGACAATCACATCTTCATCGGCCAGGTAGTTTGGGCCAAAGGACGGCGCATCTGGTTTCATCGGCTCGGCATCCAAAGGGGACAGGCCCGCCATTATATCGACTCCACCATGAAAAAGTCCATGCCAGGGCGCGGCCCTGTGCGGCGCCGGAAGGGGATTCCGCCTGCGCGCAGGATCGGCTGTTCAAGCGCGACGCATTTTTGCTAGAATAGTCCTTTTTTTCCGCTCATCCCATGCCGACACTGGACATCATCGTACCGGTTTACAACGAACAGGAAGTGTTGATGATGTTCTGTGATCGCATCAAGGCGGTGATGCAGGACTGCGACATGCACTGGCGCATTCTGTTCATCAACGACGGTTCATCCGACCGCACCCAGACCTACATCGAACACCTGCACAACGCCGATAAACGCATCGGCTACATCGCCCTGTCGCGAAACTTCGGCAAAGAATACGCACTTACCGCAGGGCTGGATCACAGCGACGCCGATGCGGTGGTGGTGATTGATGTGGATTTGCAGGATCCGCCCGAGCTGATTCCAGAAATGATCGCCGCCTGGCAGGACGGTTATGAGGTGGTTTACGCGACCCGCAGAAAACGACGCGGCGAGGGCGCGGCCAAACGTCTGACCGCCAATCTGTTCTATCGCTGCATCAACTGGATGAGCAAAATCGACATCCCGCGTGACACCGGCGATTACCGCCTGATGTCGGCCAAGGCGGTGGCCGCGGTGCGCCGTCTGCGGGAACGCAACCGCTTCATGAAAGGCCTGTTTGCTTGGATAGGCTTTCGCCAGAAAAGCATCCACTTTGAACGCGAACCGCGCGCCGCCGGCCAGAGCAAATGGAATTTCGGCAAACTGTGGCGCTTTGCACTGGACGGCATCACGGCGTTTTCCTACGTGCCTTTGCGCTTTGCCTCGTGGCTGGGCACCGGCGTGGCGTTGTTCGCCTTCATCTACGGCGCGGTGATCATCGCCAAAACCCTGTTGCTGGGCAGCGACGTGCCCGGTTACCCGTCGCTGATGGTGGTGGTGCTGTTTCTCGGCGGCATCCAGCTGATCGCGCTGGGCATCATCGGCGAATACATCGGCCGCATGTTTGAAGAAAGCAAGCAGCGCCCCTTGTACATCATTGACAAACACCAGCCACCGGAATGATGGACTCAGGCCAGGCCTCATGAAGACGGTGCGTTTGATTCTGCAAGCCATGTTGGCGCTGGCCGTGGCGCTGGTGCTGGCGGCCGAAACCAATTACCTGAACAACAAGAACATCTTCTATGAGGCCGTGCCTGTGGCACGCATTCTGGCCGCTTCGATATTGCTGGCCGCGGCGCTGCTGTTCTTTCCCACGCAATCGAAACGCCGCTGGTTGCGCGTGCTTGCACTGTTGAGCAAATGCGCCTTGCTGCTGGGGACGTGTGTGCTGCTGTTCGCTGAAGCGGCGGTGGTGAATTTTTCCGGCCTGGGATTCGGCGTGGAAATGTTCTACCACATCGAACCGCAGGCATTGGTTCTGGGCTTCCGTGAATACACCGCCGAGTTTTTCGCTCTGGGTGCTATTGTGGTCGTTTTGCTGCTGAGTGTGGTCCGGGGACGACTGTTCAACCGCCCGCGATTCAACGGGATCATCGCGGCGGTCTCGGTGATGGGTCTGGTGTTTACCGTGCAGTACACGGTGCTGGGGCGGTTTACTTCAGCCTGGCACGAATACCGGGCGTACCGCTCTCTGCCAACCACGCGCCTCGAGGAAATGCGCGCGCTGGAACCGCTGGGCATTCATGCCCCACAACTGACGCGAGAGGATGTGCGGATCAGGCAAGCCGGTCAGCGCAATGTGGTGGTGATCTTCCTCGAATCCTTCTCTCATGTGTTCACCGATTCATCGCGGTATCCCGGACTGACACCGCGCATCAATGGCTTGATTGAAACGCACGGCCAAATGCAGAATTATTACTCCACGGCGCATTTCACACTGGAGGCCTTGATCTCGGCCTTTTGCGGCATCATACCCAACATGGCGCTGGGCAACGACAGCCTGGTCAGCGGCAACAAACCGTATTTCAAATTGCCGTGTGCGACCGATGTCTTGAATGCCGCCGGTTATCACCAGGAATTCATCGGCGGTGCGATGAAGTCCTTTTCAGGCAAAAATGAATTTCTGCTTGATCACAGTTTTAATGCTGTGTGGGGCTGGGAAGATTTTCGCGACCAGCCGCGTTATGCTGAAGCGGACAGTCACAGCTGGTGGGGTTTGCACGATGAAGACCTGTTCGAATTCGCGCGCCAGCGCATCGCCGCCATGCAGCAAGCGGACCGACCCTTTCATCTCAGCCTGCTGACCCTCAGCACACACCTGAACGGATACGCATCGCCGTCCTGCGCGCCGTATCGCGAAGACGCCGAAGCCTACATCAATGCCATCCATTGCCAGGACGCATTGCTGGGCCAGTTCGTCGACCGGCTGCAGGCGGAGAATCTGCTGCAAAACACCGCGCTGTTCATCACCTCCGATCACACCGTGTTTGACAACACCCTGACACAAAAACTGTTCGGCCCGGAGATCAAAGATCACCGCATGCTCGGCATTCTGATCGACGACGATTTCCGCAATCACGATCTGCCCATGGGCACCTACGACATCGGCGCCAATCTGCTGCGCTGGAGTGGTACACAG